>WLNV01000157.1 GCA_009699615.1 Actinomycetota bacterium | reverse complement strand
CGTCGGCAACCCCGGGCACGTCGTCCGCGTGGACGGACGCAAGGCTGTCGGCCCTGACGCCGATTGGATACACCTTCCCGACCCTGTCGCTGAGGCGATCAAGCGGCTCTCCGAGCGAATTGACTCGCTCGATTCCCGTGTTGCGGAGCTGAGCGGCGATGACGCCGAGCCGGCACCGGTCCGCCCGCTGCGCTCGGTCCGCGGACCGAACCCCGCCGGCGGCTGAGCGCCGATCCCAGCGGCGAAGGCCGCCGCTCGCGTGCCTATCCTCGACTGTGATGCCCGCGCAGCCGACAGCCGACCGAATAGAACGCCTACTTGATGGACTGAACGACCCGCAGCGCGAGGCCGTCACTCACGACGGCGGCCCGCTGCTGGTACTGGCAGGCGCAGGTTCCGGGAAGACCCGCGTGCTGACCCACCGACTTGCTTGGCTGGTTGAAACAGGACGCGCCAGCGCCGGTGAGATTCTCGCGATCACCTTCACGAACAAGGCGGCCGAGGTAATGCGAGGCCGCGTCGAGCAGCTGCTCGGGCATTCGACGCGAGGGATGTGGGTGTTGACGTTTCATTCCGCTTGCGCTCGGATTCTCCGCGTTGAAGCAGAGCGGATCGGCTACACCCGCGGCTACACGATCTACGACCAATCCGACAGTCGGAGGTTGATCAAGCAGTGCCTTGACGAGCTCGGCGTCGATTCGAAACGGTTTACGCCCGCTGCTGTTCAGCGCCAAATCTCCGATGCCAAGAACAGGCTGCGCGGCCCGGCCGAGTACAGCCAGATGGTCGGCGACTACTTCGAACGGACGGTCGCCGAGGTCTACGCGCTTTACGAGAAGTCGCTGCTGCGAATGAACGCGATGGATTTCGATGATCTGATCGGCCGGACCGTGACGCTCTTCGAGCGCTTCCCGGAGGTCCGCGAGCGGTACGGCAAGACCTTCCGCTACGTGCTCGTCGACGAGTATCAAGACACCAACCATGCCCAGTACAGGCTGCTGCAGTTGCTCGTCGCCGAACATCGCAACATCGCCGTCGTCGGCGACGACGCGCAATCGGTCTACGGCTTCCGCGGGGCCGACATCCGCAACATCCTCGACTTCAAAGACGACTTCCCTGACGCCACGGTAATCAAGCTGGAACAGAATTACCGCTCAACGCAGACTGTGCTCGACGCCGCCAACGCAATCATCTCGAACAACCGCGACCAGATGCCGAAGACGCTCTGGACCGATCTAGGCGAGGGCGATTCGATCGTCCTGAGGACGCTCGACGATGAGCATTCCGAGGCCCGCTACGTCGCTGGGGAAATCGAGCGGCTTGTCGACGAAGGACTATCGCGCTCGGAGATCGCCGTCTTCTACCGGATGAACTCGCAGTCTCGCGTACTCGAAGACACGCTCGTCCGTCGCGAGATCGCCTACCAGGTGGTCGGCGGCACAAAGTTCTACGACCGCGCCGAAGTGAAAGACGCGGTTGCCTATCTAACGCTGCTGATTAATGGGCAGGACGCCGTCAGCTTCCAACGCGTCGCGAACACGCCACGGCGCGGGCTTGGTCAGACATCGCTTTCGCGCGTACTCACGCACGCACAGACGACTGGCGTGAGCGTCTGGGAAGCGGCCGCCGACCCAACGTCGGTCCCAGGGCTCGGGAAGGCGGCGGTCAAAGCGCTAGGCCGCTTCATGGAGACGATGGAAGGGTTGCGACAACGTCACCAGCAGGGAGTCCCGATCGGAGACCTGCTCGACGCCGTCATCCACGAGAGCGGATACGTCGAGTGGCTCGAGAACGAGCGCACGATCGAAGCTGCGGGCCGGCTCGAGAATCTCGAGGAATTGGTCGAGGTCGCACGCGAGTTCGATGCGGCCGCAGACGCGGAAGACGACAGCCTCGATCTCTTCCTTCAACAAGTCTCACTCGTCGCCGACGCCGACAGCCGCCAGGATGATGAGTCGCTTGTGACGCTGATGACGCTCCACAACGCGAAGGGGCTCGAGTATCCGGTTGTCTTCATCATCGGCTGCGAGGACGGGCTCTTTCCGCACTCGAGATCGATCGACGAAGGAACGCTCGAGGAGGAGCGTCGGCTCTGTTATGTGGGCATCACTCGTGCGATGCGCAATCTGACGATGACAAGCGCCCGCCAGCGCAATGTCTTCGGGGCACAAACGAGCGGCGTACCGAGCCGTTTCTTGAGCGAATTGCCGAGTGGACTGCTGGATCAGGAGGACGATCAGTACTCAGCGCCGATCGGCGCTCGGCCACGGGCAACGGCGGGCTCATGGGAGTCGGCGGCTGGCAGCGCGCACCAGCCAACGTCGATTCCGACAACCAGTTTTGCCGTCGGCGCCGACGTTGTTCACGCCGCCTTCGGCGAAGGCGTCGTGATCGGGGTTGAGCCGGGCGGGATCTTGGTTGTCCGCTTCGCCGGGAGCGGAGAGGAACGGAAGCTGATGGCCCAGTACGCGCCGATCCGCGCGCGCTAGTAAGAATGCGTCTATGACCGCACAAGTGATTGATGGAAAAGCAGTTGCCGCGAAGCTCCGCGAGCAGGTCGCGATCGACGCCGCAGCGTTCACCGAGCAGTACGGCCGCCCTCCCGGGTTGGCGACGATATTGATCGGGGACGATCCGGCAAGCGCCGTCTACGTCGCGAACAAGCAGCGTTCCTGCGCGGAGGCCGGAATCGAGGGCTTCAGCTTCAACCTGCCAGCCGACGCTACGCGCGAGCAGGCAATTGCCACGATCGAGGAAGCCAACGCCAATCCTGCGATTAGCGGGATCATCTGCCAGCTCCCGGTTCCCGACCATCTTGATGGCGTCGAGCTGACCGGACTCGTAGACCCGCTCAAGGATGTTGATGGGTTAACCACGACGAGCGCCGGGCTGTTGGCTCTTGGTCGTCCGGGGCTGCGGCCGTGCACGCCGCGAGGGGTACTGATGCTTCTTGACGAGATCGGCGTCGAACTCGAAGGCGCCGACGCGGTCGTGATCGGCCGCTCCAATCTGTTCGGCAAGCCAATGGGCCAGCTTCTACTGGAGCGCAGCGCGACGGTAACGATCTGCCACTCGCGGACGCGTGACTTGGCGGAGGTCTGCGCCCGGGCCGATGTTCTGATCGCCGCGGTAGGCCGCCCGCGAATGGTCGAGGCGAACTTCGTCAAGCCCGGCGCCGTCGTAATCGACGTTGGGATCAATCGCGTCGACGACGTTCTCTGCGGCGACGTGGACTTCGATGCCGTCAGCGAGATTGCGGGTGCGATCACTCCGGTCCCAGGTGGTGTTGGGCCGATGACTATCGCCTGTCTGCTCGACAACACCGTGATTGCCGCGCGAATGGCGGCCGAGCAGGCGTGAAGCACGTTCGCGCAGCCGAGTGGACCGTGCTGGTCGGTTCGGTCGGGGTGCTCGCGACACTTTGGCAACCGTGGTTCTCCTACGGCGTAACTCTCGAGATGTTTCCTCCGCGGGAACTCAGCGCCGTTGTCAGCGGCTGGGACGGCCTCGGTTGGCTGATGGTCACGCTGCTGGTGGTCAGCTCGCTGCTCGGTATCGGGCTCTTCATTGCTTTCGCCTTGAATGCAGGAGATGCCTCGACGCTTCCGTTCGGAGCGACGCTCGGCGCCGTTGCGATTCCGACTCTGATCGCGCTGATGGTCGTGCTCTTCACGCGGCCCGGTCTCGGTTTGGGTCTGCCTGCAGCCGCGGTGGGAATAGAGCCTGCCGGATGGATAGGTGCCGCATCGATGGTGCTGCTCACAGCGGGTTCATTGGTGTCGATTCGCAACGAGCGCACCGACGGGGCATCTCGCGCTTACACGCCGCCTCAGCGGCGACCCGCGCCGTCTCTCGACTCCGAACGTCCTTCGGCACCGTAGAATCAGGCGGCCGATGATCGACCGCGACGAACTTCTCCACGTTGCCCGCCTTGCCCGCCTCGCGCTGCATGAGGATGAGCTCGACGCAACGGCCGCAGAACTCTCGTCGATCCTCGAACACGTCGCCGTAATCGAAGAGCTCGATCTCGACGGTGTTGAGCCAACAGCCCACATCGGTGACGTTGGCGATTCGCTGCGTGCTGACACGGTCTCGGCTTCTCTGCCGCGTGACATCGCGCTCGCGCCGGCACCGGCGGTACGCGACGACGGCTTCCTCGTGCCCAGTCCCCAGGGCGAGTAGATGAGCGACGCGATTCAGGGCCTCACTGGTTCTGCGGCTGCCGCCGCAGTTGCGGATGGCGGACTCGACCGTGGCGAGCTCTTCGAGCACTACCGTGCTCGCGCAGCAAGCGACAAACTAAACGCCTTCACCTGGGTCGCCGAGCAGGCGCCCGAGTCCGTCGATGGTCCTCTCGCGGGCGTGCCGCTCGCCGTCAAGGACCTCTTCTGTACCGAGGGGATTCCGAGCCAGGCCGGCTCACGAATCTTGGAGGGATACTGCCCGCCGTACACCGCAACCGCAGTTGCCAACCTCGAAGCGGTCGGCGCGCCCGTCCTCGGCAAGACAAACCAGGACGAATTCGCGATGGGCTCTTCGAACGAGAACTCTGCATTTGGACCTGTCCTTAACCCGTGGGACAGTTCGCGTGTTCCGGGCGGGTCGTCCGGTGGAAGTGCCGCTGCTGTCGCAGGTGGCCTTGCGCCGTGGGCGCTGGG
>WLNV01000156.1 GCA_009699615.1 Actinomycetota bacterium | reverse complement strand
TGTCGCTTCGCTTAGGACGTCCCCGTCGGCCTTCTGCTCCACCGTGACGCGCCAGCTTTCGAGTCGGAAGAGGGGCTCGTATTGACCGGACTCCCGACGCATCAAGAGCTCAAACGAGCCGTCAGCGGCCTCGAATTGATAGCCAAGGTGCTCTAGCTGCTTGACTCGCTCAACAATCCGCGCGCTCGTTTCGTCGTCGAGAGCAAGGCCCGCGCTGTTGCCCTTATCGGCGATCGTCGCTCGGCCTGCGAGCTCGGAGACGATCACGTCGCTGCGGTTTCCTACAGCACCAGGCTCAACGTGCTCAAAGGTGCTCGAGTCCGCGCTGACGCCGGCCGCGTGCATGCCAGCCTTGTGCGCGAAAGCGTTCTTTCCGACATACGGTTGAGCTGGGTTGGGCGCACGGTTCAGGAGCTCGTCGACGAAATGCGCCGTCTCGGTGAGCCGAGCAAGCCGCCCCTCCGGAAGGACCGTGATTCCCATCTTCATTTCAAGGTCGGCGATGATCGTGACGAGGTTGGCGTTGCCGGTCCGTTCCCCTATGCCGTTGATTGTGCCCTGAACCTGTGTCGCGCCGGCCTCTATCGCGACGAGCGAATTGGCGACCGCGCAGCCAGCGTCGTCATGGGTGTGAATCCCGATTGCGACTTCTGGCAGCGCTTCGCGGACTGCCGTCACCGCAGCCGTGATTTGACCGGGCAGTGACCCGCCATTGGTGTCACAGAGCACGAGTCGCTCGGTTCCCGCCTCTGCAGCAGCACGTAGAGTTTCGATCGCATATCCCGGGTCCTCTCGCCAGCCATCGAAGAAGTGCTCGGCGTCGAACAGCACGCGTTTGCCTTCTCCAACGAGGAAGGCGATCGACTCGGTGATCATCGCGAGATTCTCGTCTGGGGCAACGCGGACGACCTTCTCGACGTGCAGCATCGACGACTTTCCAACGAGCGTCACAATCGGCGCGATCGAAGCCGCCAGTACTCGCAATCCTTCGTCCTCCTCGGCCGCGCGATCACGGCGGCGCGTCATGCCGAAGGCAACGATCTCGGCGTGGTCGAGAGGGGCCGCGGCGAGCAGTTCGAAGAGCTCGGCCTCTTTCGGATTTGAGGACGGGAAGCCGGCTTCGATCATGTCGACGCCAAGTGCGTCAAGCCGTTCGACTACGCGAAGCTTCTCCTGCGCCGTCAAGCTCATCCCGCCGCCACCCATTCCATCGCGGAGGGTTGCGTCGTAGAGCTGGATTGTGGAGTTCATTAGCTGGGCGGTGGGCTTGCCGGCACTGGGTCGAGCCAGTCGCGGTAGCGCTCGTCACGACCGTAGAGCGCGTCCTCGTAGACGGCAAGCAGGGCCTTCGTGATCTCCCCCGGCTTCCCGCTCCCGACCGGACGGTCGTCAAGTTCGCGCACAGGGACCATCTCGGCGGCGGTGCCGGTCAGGAATATCTCGTCTGCGATTGGAAGCTCGTCGGCGGCGATCTCGCGTTGGATGACCTCATGCCCCATGTCAGCGGCGATCTTGATGATCGAGTCGCGGCTGATGCCTTCAAGAATGGAGGAGGTCATCGGCGGGGTGTAGATCACGCCGTCGCGAACAACGAAGATGTTCTCGCCGGTGCCTTCGCAGACGTTGCCGACGTGGTCGAGCAGGATTGCTTCGTCATAGCCAGCGTTATGTGCCTCAACCTTGGCGAGGATGCTGTTGAGGTACTGGCCTCCGGCCTTGGCGTACGGGATCAGCGTCTCCGGGCTGATCCTTCTCCAGCTCGAGATCTTCGCGCGAATCCCGTCACGCTTGCCGTCTTCGCCAAGGTAAAGCCCCCACTCCCAGACAGCGATCGTCACATCGACATCGACCGTCAGCGGGAACAGACCCATCGAGCCATACCCGCGGTAGGCGATCGGCCGGATGTAGCACGAGCGAAGCTTGTTCCGCGAGATCAGATCCAGCGTGGACGACCGAATCTGCTCCGGCGTAAAGGGAATCTCCATGAAGTAGGCCTGCGCAGAGCGGAAAAGCCGATCGACGTGGTCCTGATGCCGAAAGACGGCAGGGCCGATCTCGGTGTCGTAGCACCGAACACCCTCAAAAACCGAGGTGCCGTAGTGAAGTGCGTGCGTGAGGACGTGAATCTGGGCGTCTTCCCACGGCACAACCTCACCATTCATCCAGATAAAATCGCTCTGTTCCACCGATAACTCCTATATCTACAGGCTAAGGGAGCTCAGCCAAGACCGCGGCCGTTGCTTGCTCCGTTGTGGCGCTGCCGCCCAGGTCCGCAGTCCTCAGACCGCCTGCTAGGGCAGCAGCAACGGCTGATTCTACTGCGCTCGCCTCGTCCTCGCGGCCAAAACCGTGCCGCATCATCATCGCGAGCGAGAGGATCGTCGCCAGCGGATTGGATAGCCCTTGCCCTGCAATATCGGGCGCTGAACCGTGAACCGGTTCGAACAGCCCTGGTCCGTCAGGGTTGCCGATGCTGGCGGACGGGAGCATTCCGATAGAGCCGGTGATCATTGCGGCCTCGTCGCTGAGAATGTCGCCAAATAGGTTTTCAGCGAGGATGACGTCGAACTGTGAAGGCGTCGAAACGAGCTGCATCGCGGCGTTGTCGACAAGCACGTGTTCCAGTTCGACCTCAGGGAACTCTTCGCCGTGGACGCGCGTTACGACCTCGCGCCAGAGCCGACTGGTTTCGAGCACGTTGGCCTTGTCGATGCTGGAGACCTTGGTCCGTGCGGCAGCGAACGCGACGCGCGCGATCCGCTCGACCTCCGCGACGCTGTATTCGCAGAGGTCACTTGCCATCTCTGCAGTGCGCTTCTTCTCGCCGAAGTAGATCCCGCCGGTCAGTTCGCGCACGACGAGCAGGTCGGTCCCGGCGATCCGTTCCTCACGGAGCGGGCTTGCATCGACCAGCGCTTCGATCGCCTTGACCGGGCGCAGGTTGGCGTACAGCCCAAGTCCCTTACGCAGGCCGAGCAACCCTTGCTCCGGACGCGGTGCGTTGGCATCGGTGGTGTCCCACTTCGGGCCGCCGACAGCCCCCAGCAGGACTGCGTCAGCGGCGCGGCAGGCCTCGAGTGTCTGGTCGGTCATCGCAACGCCGTCGGCGTCAATCGAGGCTCCGCCGAAGACATGCGGCTGAAACTCGTATTCGCCCGGGCATAGTGCCTCGCAGACCTCGACGGTGGATGCGATTACCTCAGGGCCGATGCCATCCCCGGGCAGAAGGGCGACCTGCGCAGCGCCGCTCATAGTGCGGTCGTGACCGGGCCGTGGCGTTCCATCGTTGCCTCATAGGCATCGATCAGTTCTGTCTCGAACATCGTCAGGGCGATGTCGTCGAGACCGTCGAGCAGACGCCGCTTGATCTCGGGGTCGATGTCAAAGCTGGCGACTTGGCCATCGCCGTAGCGGACCTCTTGGGCATCTAGGTCGATCCGGGCCGATCCTGCTTCGGCTATCGCTTTGCATTCCTCAGCGCTGAGCTCCACCGGGAGCAACCCGACTTTGGTTGAGTTCGAGAAGAAGATGTCTGCGAAGGACGGGGCGATAATCGCCTGAAAGCCGTAGTCCTCCAGCGCCCAGGGAGCGTGTTCGCGCGAAGAGCCGCAACCGAAGTTCCGCCCCGCAACCAGAATCGGGTGCGGGTGTAGCTCCCACCCTTCCTCCTGCTTCCAGTCGTGGAAGAGGAATTCGCCGAAGCCGGTCCGCTCAATCCGCTTGAGGAACTGCTTCGGGATTATCTGGTCGGTGTCGACGTCGTCACGGTCGAGAAACGAGACCTGGCCGTCAATAACGCTGATCGGATCCATTGTTATCCCTCTCCCCATGTACGAATGTCGACGAAACGGCCTTCGATCGCTGCGGCCGCCGCCATCTGCGGACTGACGAGGTGCGTGCGCCCTCCGCGCCCTTGGCGGCCCTCAAAGTTGCGGTTAGACGTAGAAGCACATCGCTCCTCCGGCTGGAGCGTGTCGGGGTTCATCCCGAGACACATCGAGCAGCCGGCCCCGCGCCAGTCGAATCCAGCTTCAGTGAAGAGCTTGTCCAGTCCCTCTTCTTCAGCCTGCTTCTTGATCTGCACCGAGCCTGGGACGACCATCGCGTAGACGGTGTCGGCTACCTTGCGACCCTTGATCACTTCGGCGGCCGCGCGGAGGTCGCCGATCCGCGAGTTGGTGCAGGAACCGATAAAGACGCGGTCCAGCGTGATCTCCTCGATCGGGGTGCCGGCTTCGAGTCCCATGTATTCGAGCGCTCGGTGATCGCCGTCGCTCTTTGGCTCGGGGACCCTTTCGCCGACCCCGATCACCATCTCCGGGTTTGTTCCCCAGGTGACCTGAGGGCTGATCGCGGAAACATCGACTACATGCTCAACGTCGAACACGGCGTCATCGTCGGTCCGCAGCCCCTTCCAAGTCTCAACCATCTTCTCCCAGTCGTCGCCAGTTGGCGCTCCCGCGCGGCCCTCGACGAAGTCAAAGGTTGTTTGATCGGGGGCAATCATCCCCGCCCTACCGCCACCCTCAATCGTCATGTTGCAGATCGTCATACGACCTTCCATCGAGAGCGACTCGATTACGGGCCCGGCAAACTCGATCACGTGACCGACACCGCCTTCGACCCCGATCTGCCCGATCGTCGCGAGGATCAGGTCCTTGGCGGTGACGCCGAAGCCGAGCTCGCCTTCGTAACGGATTCGCAT
>WLNV01000155.1 GCA_009699615.1 Actinomycetota bacterium | reverse complement strand
CGGGCGCAGAGCGCGTCGCGCGCAGCTCATAATCCTTGCGCACGCTGTGGTCGGCGGTCGAGAGCACCTTGTCGGCCTTCAGCGCGCGGCCGAGAGCCTCTCGCGGGCCGCGCCCCATGACCGACATCACCTGATTCAGCGGGCCAACCGAGCGTGGTACGAAGACATCGAAACGAGGCTGCTTCAGAGCCGAGAGAATCTCATCCGCGACGTCCTGCGGCAGTGCCTGCTTGACGGCGCGCGTTTCGGCAAGGCCACCGCCGAGCTCGGTCTGAACAGCGACCGGCATCACGCAGGAGACCTCGACGCCGGTGCCGCGCAGCTCGGAGCGAATTGCCTCACTCATGCCGACGACATAGTGCTTCGTCCCGCAGTAGGTGGCACCGTGGGCGTAACCGGCCTTGCCGGCTGCCGAGGCGATGTTGACGACGTGGCCGTGACCGCGCGCGACCATCGACGGGATTGTCAGGCGGCAGCCGTAATCGACGCCGTAGATGTTGATGTCGATCATCCGCTTCGTCGTCGCCATGTCCTCGTCGAGGTACGGGCCAAGCTGCATGATTCCGGCGTTGTTGATGATCACGTCGATAGGGCCCATCTGCTCCTGAACGGACGCGACAAAAGCGGAGAACGAGTCAAAGTCGGTGACGTCAAGCTGCAGGCCGATCGTGCCGGCGCCGATCTCCTCGGCGGTCTGTGCGGCGAGCGGGCCGTCGAGGTCGCCGATCGCGACCTTCATCCCGGCGCGCGACAGCGTCTGCGCCGTGCTCTTGCCGATTCCGCGCGCTCCACCGGTGATCGCAACGATTTGTCCTACGAGATTGCGTTCTTGCTTAGCCATTTGCTGCTCCTTCGTACGCAGTTGGGCAGTACGCCAAAACTACCGGAAGCGAGGAGCAGGCGTCATTGATCCTCGTCGCGCTTCCTCCAAGCTGGGCCATCCTCGCGGTAGAGGTCACCGGCGCCAAAGACGGTGCTGAAGGTCCGCCGCAGGATCTGGCGGTCGAGCTTCCAGGAGCGGTTGTCGATGTACCAGAGATCAAGCTCGATCCGCTCGCCCCAAGGAAGCCCAGCGCGGCCGTTGACCTGCGCCCAGCCGGTAATTCCCGGCCGGATTTCGAGCCGGCGCCGCTGGCGCTCCGTGTACTGCTCGACCTGGGCAGCGACCGTCGGCCGCGGTCCTATGAGCGCCATCTCACCGCGCAGCACGTTGATCAGATTCGGCAGCTCATCAATTGAGCTGCGACGCAGCAGCGCGCCGAGCCGAGTGATCCGCTCGTCGTTCTCGCTCACGGCGAGGCCGGCGCCGAGGTTCTCGGCTCCACTGACCATCGTCCGCAGCTTGATCACTTCGAACTCGCGTCCATCGAGGCCGACGCGGCGCTGGCGGAAGATCGCTGAACCGCGCGACTCGAGCGGCACCGCGATCAGTGCGAACAGCAGTAGTGGTGATGTGACCACGAGCACGACCGCCGCGACGACGAGATCGAACAGCCGGCGCAGCATCAGCGGGTCCCCTCCGGAGGCGCCCAGCCGGCTGGCGTTCCGTGGCGAAGGTAATCCCAAAGCCCGGCCCCGATCGAGGCCGTTGTGAGCACGTAATAGCGCGCGATCAAGAACGGTTTGAACGGAATCACGGCACCGAGAAGCGCCGCGATCAACAGCAACAGCTGCAAGGCCAGCATTACGAGGTAGACGGTTCCCTGCCCGATCAGAATCAAGTTGGCGACGAAGGCGACGAGGTGCAGCTTCGGCGTTGCGTAGCGCAGCGCGCGGTGGCAGTAGATCATCACGGCGTAGGACGGCGTATAGCCGCGCGGCGAGAGCAGACCGCCGCGCAGGACAATCGGCCAAGCGTGGCTCATCATCCGCCGCTTGCGCGCAAACTCGCCTTCGACCGTTGGCACCATCTTCTCGCTGGCGCGGGCGCCCGGCGCGTAAAGCGCACGCCTGCCGCGCTTGACGAAGTTGAACGGGAAGCTGAGGTCATGGCCCATCACTGGATCGACCTCGATGTAGTCGGCGCGGCGCACGGCATAGATCGCACCGTTACCGCCGGTTACAGAAGCCAGCTGCGATTCGCGCGAGCGCTGCCACATCTCGAAGCGCCAGTAGAGCCCCTCCTGATTGGTAGCGCCGTCGGCGCCGCTGAAGCGGACCTGGCCGCATACGTAGCCGACCTCGTCCAGCTCAAGCTCGCTGACCAAAGCGCGCAGGGCACCCGGTTCCCAGCTGGCGTTGGCGTCGGAGAAGGCGATCACGGTCGAGCGCGGATCAGCGGCCGCAACGGCGGCATCCTGCGCGCGCACCTTGCCGCCCCACTCGAGCTCCAAGACGACGTCAGCGCCAGCGCTGCGGGCCTCGGCGGCAGTTTCATCCGGGGACCCGTCGCAGGCGACGATCACTTCAAGCCGATCGCCTGGCCAATCGAGCAGGCGCGCATTGGCAACGCGAGCAGCGATCACCGACTGCTCGCGGTGGGCGGCGATGACGACAGTGACGAACGGCTCTTCTCCCGCGGCGATCAGCTGCGACGGCTCGGCTCGGCGACGGCTCAGCTTGGCCCAGATGCCGAGCAGCAGCGGGTAGCCGATCTGAGCGAAGACGAGCAGCGCGAGCGAAATCCAGAAGATAACTTCGACGACGATCACCGAGCACTACCACCGATCAACTTCGCGTAGAGCTCAAGGTGGAGCGCGGCAACCCGATCCCAGTCGTAGAGATCACGTGCGGCGGTGACGGCGCCAGCGGCCAGCCGCTGGCGGGCAGGAGCGTCCGAGAGCAGCCGCTGGAGCGCGCTGCGCAAGGCCTCCGCGTCGCCGCTTGGAACGAGCTCAGCCGCGCCGGCAGCGGCGATCTCCGGAAAGCCGCCGACGTCACTGAGCAGCATCGGCGTGCCGAACGCGAGCGCCGTGAAACAGACGCCAGAGTGGTCGATCTCGCGATAAGGCAGCAGAGCCAACTCTGCGCGCTCGAAGAACGCTGGGATCTCGCGGTCTTCAATGAAGCGTTCAACGAAGCGGACGTTGACTGGCGCGGAGGACTTCAGCGGCCCGGTGTCCATCCGCGGCATGCCGACGATCCAAAGCTCAGCGCCGGTAATCCCACGCCAGGCCTCGATCGCCACGTCAAGCCCCTTGTAGGGCCGCATCAGCCCGAAGCAAAGAACGACCGGCCCTTCAACGGCGGCCAGCTCCGCTGGCAGCGGCGCGCGGTCCTCAATCTCGGCGAGGTGAGTGAATGTCCCGTGCGGGATTACGTGGCAGCGGTCGGCAGCGACACCTAGTTCGCGTTGTAGCCGTTCACTGCCATCCTGGCTGTGGACAACGACCGCGTCGGCTCGCGCGTAGGCGCGGCGGAGTCCGGCTATCTGGCCGGGGCGCGGCTCGCGCGGAACTACATCGTGCGCCGTGATCACCAGCGGGCGATCGGTCGGAAGCAGCGACGCGCCGAGCTGCGGCAGCGGCAGCCACTGAAAGTGAACGACGTCGGCCGCGCGAGCCGTGCGTCGGTAACTCAGCATCTCGGGAACCTCAGCAGCGAGGCGCGAAGCGGAGCGCAATCTCGAACCTGGCTGTCCACGAAGCATCCCGCCGAAGCACTGATCTACTCGATAACCGTCGGCGGCGGCGACACCGCCGTAGCTGAACGGGCCGCTGCAGAGCGTCACATCAGCGCCAGCGCGTGCCAGCGCCGCGCTCAGCGCACGGTCGTACGGGGGCGTGTAAGCCGGAGGGTCGACGACGTGAATGCGCACTGAGCAGCACAATACGAGTTGTGGCCGAAGTAGATCTCAGTTATTGCGTCGTCAACACCCAGCAGCGGGAGCTGCTGCTGCGAGCGCTTGACGCGATCGGTCGCGAGCAGGCGGCGCTAAAAATCACGACAGAGGTACTGGTGCTGGACAACTCTTCGACCGACGGCTCGGCTGGCGCGGCGCGCGACCACCCGGCCGTAGACGACCTCGTAGTGCTCGAACAGCGGGCCGGGAAGGCCGAGAATGATTCGATGCTGCTGGAGCGTGCGAGCGGCCGTTACGCACTGCTCTGCAATGAAGACACAGAACTTCAGCCCGGAGCAACGCAAGCGCTCTTCGCAGCGCTCGAAGACAATCCGAAAGCCGCCGCCGCCGGCGCCAAGCTGCTCAATCCCGACGGCCAGCCGCAGCCGAGCGCGTGGCGGTTCCCCGGGCCGCTGACGGCGCTGGCCTCTGCGCTCTTCGTTCACCACTGGACGACGGTTCAGAGCACCGGCGAGGTGACGAAGCCGGTCGACTGGGCGCAGAGCGCGGCACTGCTCGTTCGGCGTGATGCCGGAAGCAGCATCGGCTGGCTCGACCCACAGTTCTTCGTCTACTCGGACGAGGTCGACTTCTGCAAGAGGCTCGCCGATGAGGGCTGGGAGACGCTTTACGTTCCGAGCGCGCGGGCGATCCACCACGAGCAGCTCTCGACCGGAGCGCTGCCGGAGAAAAGGATCGTCGAACTTTCGCGCAACCGCGACCGCTACATGCGCAAGCACCACTCGCGAATCTCCGCAGCGCTGGTTCGCTGGCTGACTGCATGGACCTACTCGCTGCGCGCGATCGCGGCGACCGTCTTGCCCGGTCACAACGCTGCCAGATACCGCGCCCATGCGCGCGCATCACTCCACCCCGATGAGGGCGAAGGCCTACGCGAGGCGGCGCTCGACTACAACCGCGGCGGGCGCAGGCTCTAGCGCTTCGAAGCGTCGTCGGCTGGCGT
>WLNV01000154.1 GCA_009699615.1 Actinomycetota bacterium | reverse complement strand
TGGGCAATGATCGCCGAGAAGCCCGAAACCGGCGAAGTTGTCGGCGCCGCCTTGACGCTTCCCGATTTCAACCAGGCAATCAAGGCTGCCGGCAACGGCCGGCTGCTGCCGTTTGGCTGGCTGAAGATCCTGCTGGCGCGAAGGAAGATTGACCGCGTACGCGTCTTCGCGCTCGGCGTGAAGCGTGAATACCAGCACGCCGGTGTGGCCGCGCGGCTATACGAGATGCACTACGAATCGGCCGAATCAACGCCTCAGGGCGGCGGCGAGACCGGCTGGATTCTTGAGACGAACGAGGCAATGAACCGCGGCATGGAGGGGATGGGCGGAACCGTCACCCGGCGCTACCGCTTCTATGAGCGGCTGCTCGACGAGGGCGCGGAACCGTCGCTGCCGGATGCCGAAGCATTCCCGTGGCGCACGGATGCGCCGCACGAAGGCGCGATCGAGGCTACCCTTGCCGCTGATGATGCTTGACACCGGAACAGCCAGTAGCGAACAGAGGCCGGTCGACGAGGAGGTCGACGCCGTCGTCGTCAACGAGGCGAGGCCGCTGCCGGTGCGCCGCTCACCCGCTGAGCTGGTTGCCACGCAGGCCGCTGTCGTTGGAGGCTCGTTCGTCGCAGGAGCCGTTGTGTGCGCGGTTGTCGCGCGCCGTCGCAGCGGCAAGGCTGCGCGCCGCCGCAAGCGTTCCGGGCAGGGCTCGATCGCTGCATCGCGCTCGTTTCTCGTCGACGTTCACATGCTGCAGCGCTGAGCCTCAGCAGCAGCTAAGGAGTTGTCTCTGAGCCGAGCCCTTCGCCCGGCAGAAACTCGTTCGTGAAGGCCTGAGCGCTGTCGACCGGCCTCGCCAGCAGCTCGTTGCGCTTCATCCAGTCGGCGAACACCTGCCACTGGCTCGGTTCCTGCCACCCAAACGGCTTCTGCGCGGCGGGGAAGAGGACTGGAAGCGTCGCCGCGACGGTGGCAGCGGCATCGCGCTTGCTCAGCTTCGGCGCGGCGACCCGCAACGCCACGATGCCGGCGGCTGGATCGGCCTTTGCGGCTCTCGTCCCTCGTTGGAGCGCTCCGATGAAGCGGCGGATCATCGCGCCGTTGCGCGAGACGGTCTCGTTGCGGGCAACCAGCACAAGCTCGTCGTAGGGAGGAACTCCAGCGCGGTCGACCGGCATTATCCGCGGGCGCTTCTTGCCCAGGCGCAGCTGCACGCCCTCAATGTTCCAGAAGGCGCCAAGCGTCGCGTCGACGCGACGCGACAACATCGCCGGTACAAGGTCGAAACCAACGTTGACCTTCTTGACTGATGTTGTGTCGACCCCCGATGCGGAGAGGATCTGGTCGAGGTAGGCGTCCTGATAGGGGAGACCTGCCGTGCCTATCTTCGCTCCCTCAAGTTTGCGCGGATCGACCGGCTTGTCGTTGACGCTGATCAGTGATGTCAACGGCCGCTGGGCGATCGTTCCCACTGAGAGCAGCGCAGCCCCTTTGTCGCGTGAGATCAACAGCTCCGGTTCGTAGGAGATCGCCAGGTCGGCGCCGCCGCTCTGCAGCAGCTTCAGCGGTGCGGACGGGTCCGACGGAGTGATGAACTTCACGTTCAGGCCGACCTTGGCGAATTCGCCGGTCGCCTGAGCCGTGTAGAGCCCTACGTGGTTGGCGTTCGGCAGGTAGTCGAGTACGACGCGAACGGTGTGCGGGGAAGGGGTCGTGACGACATCCTGCTTGGCGCCGCAGGCGGTCATCGTGGCGGCCGCGGCGATGGCTGCGGCGATGGCAAGAAGTTTGGTCATCATTGGATCCTCGCGCCTGACGATAACGCCGCTGGGCGATGCCACCTTGCGAAAAAGCGCTCGCCTGCTACCGTTCGGAAGGTCAATGTCGCGCATAAGCGCGATGAAAGTAGTGCCAGCGCCCGCACGATTGCCTCACAGCGTCTCCGCGAGTAAGCAGCACACAAAGCCGCGGAGGTTATTTCGATGGCGACTGGAACAGTTAAGTGGTTTAGTGATGAAAAGGGCTTCGGGTTTATTACGCCTGATGAAGCCGGTAAGGACCTGTTCGTGCACCACTCAGCGATCATGGGCGAGGGCTACAAGTCCCTTGCCGAAGGCGCAAAGGTGGAGTTCGACTCAGAAGAGGGCCCTAAGGGTCCGAGCGCCAAGGACGTGCGCACGATCTAAAGGCCCCGTGGCCCTTGTGGCCACAGATGGAGTCTTTTCAACGGGTCGCCTTCGGGTGGCCCGTTGTCGTTTTCGGGGCTAAAGTAATATCGCCCCGATGGATCAGCCCAGCCACGTCGATGTATTGATCATCGGCGCCGGGATCTCCGGAATTGGTGCCGCCTGCCGGTTGACTGAGGATCTGCCGCAGAAGAGCTACGCGGTGATCGAAGCGCGCGATGCCAGCGGCGGTACTTGGGATCTCTTTCGCTACCCCGGGATTCGCTCCGATTCCGACCTCCACACGCTCGGATACCAGTTCAGGCCCTGGACCGGTGAGAACGCGATCGTTGATGGCCCCGAGGTGCTCGAGTACATCCGCGATACGGCGGCCGAGTACGGCGTAGATAGAAAGATTCGATATGGCTACTGCGTTACCCGGGCAACTTGGAACAGCGAGGATGCGCTGTGGACCGTTGAGGCGACGCCTAGCGGCGGCGGCGACGCGATCACGATGACCTGTGGCTGGCTCTTCTGCGCCAGCGGCTACTTCCGCTATGACCGCGGCTATCAGCCTCACTTCGAAGGTCAGGAGCGCTTCAAGGGGCCGATAATCCACCCTCAGGCCTGGCCCGAGGATCTCGATTACGCGGGCAAGAAGGTGGTCGTCATCGGCAGCGGCGCGACCGCCGTCACGCTCGTCCCCGCGCTTGCCGAGCAGGCAGCGCACGTCACGATGCTGCAGCGCTCACCGACCTACATCATCAGCGTTCCGCGCAAGGACGCCGTCGCCAACTTGCTGAACAGGCTGCTGCCCGAGGGGCTCGCATCGAGCATCACGCGGCGCAAGAACATCTGGCGTCAGCGTTTCGTCTTCAAGCTCGCGAAATCCCGACCGGAGCTGGTCAAGCGGTTCTTGCGCTGGTCGTTGAAGCAGCAACTGCCGGACGATTACGAGATCGATCGCCACTTCGCGCCCGACTATGACCCTTGGGATCAACGGCTCTGCGCCGTCCCGAGCGGGGATCTCTTTAAGAGCCTTTCGCGCGGCGACTGCTCGGTCGTAACCGACAAGATCGCAAGCTTTAGCGAGGATGGGGTTGAGCTCGTCGGCGGCGAGACGCTTGAGGCCGACATCATCGTCACCGCGACGGGCCTTGAGCTGCTGGCATTTGGCGGTATCGAAATAACCGTCGACGGCGAGCAGGTTGAGCTGCCTGAGCGGCTCACCTACAAGGGGGCAATGCTCAGCGGCGTTCCCAACTTCGCCTTTGCGATGGGCAATTACAACGTGTCGCTGACGCTGAAGGTTGGGATCGTGATCGATTACATCTGTCGCGTGCTCGGCTACATGGATCGCTGTGGCTTCGAAGCGTGCGTGGCGGTCAACCCGGACCCTTCGCAGCAGACGAGCCCAATGCTCGACTTCGGCGCCGGCTACGTCAACCGCTCGCTGCACCTGTTCCCGCGCCAGGGCTCGATTGAGCACTGGGAGATGAGCCAGGACTTGGCTCGCGATCAGCGCGAATTGGCCAGCGAGATCACGGCCGATGGTGCGCTCCGCTTCGGGCGCGTAGCCGAGCGCTCAGCCGCTACGGCCGCGTAGCTTCCGGCGCCGTCAAGACCTTGACGAAGTTCTCGAGCTGGGCCGTGGTCCAGCACTCGTAGGCCTCGCAGTACTTGGCGTAGGTGTCGATCACCGAGTCGCCGTAGTTCCAGTAGAGCCGCGGTTCAGGATTGAGCCAGTAGGTACGCCCGGCGCGGGCGGCTATCTGGGCGAAGGCGTCGGCCCCCGGGGCGCGGCCGTTGGTGCGCGCGTCGCCAAGAACGATCACGGTCGCGCGAGGGTGAAGCTCGTCCTGAATCTGCTCCAGAAGTTCGCTCCAGACGCGGCCATAGTCGGTGTAGCCGGAGATGTCGGCGACGCCGGCATCGCGAGCGATCGCCTCGCTGACGGCCTTGAAGTCGCGTTCGCGCTCGAAGACCTCTGTTACCTCGCTGACCCGCTCGATGAAGACGAAGGAGCGCATCTTGCGAAATGAGTCGTGCAGCGCATGCATCACGGAGAGAAAAAAGACCGAGGCGCTCGTGACGCTGGTCGATACGTCGCAGATCACGAACAGCTCTGGCCGACGCGGCCGCACGGGGCGGTAGCGCAGCGTGATCGGCACGCCTCCCGTCTGCAGCGAGGCGCGCATCGTGCGGCGGATGTCTACGTGCGCGTGGCGGCGATGGCCGCGGTGCTCCTGCCCTTGCGTCTTCAGCCGTCGTTTGAGTTGCGTCACAACGCGGTGGACGCTGGCGAGATCCTGCAGCGGGCCGCTCGGCAGCGCGCGGTCGAGCTCGTGCAGCGGTCGCGCGGCCGGAAGCGATGAGGTGCGTTCGATCTGCTGGCGCTCGAGCTCTTGGCGCAGCAGCTGCTCAAAACGGCGGATCCCGTCACGCGGCAGTCCTTCAGCGCGAGGGTCGTCCTGCGGCACGTCGCCCTGAGGGTCGGTTCGCAGCCCGAGCGAGCGGCGAATCCGCTGGACGTCGACGCCCAGTACTCCCGACCCTTCTCCGGGCTGCGCGAAGGCAGCGATTGCGAGCCGCGCCAAGTCGCGCAACGCGCCCTCGTTCTG
>WLNV01000153.1 GCA_009699615.1 Actinomycetota bacterium | reverse complement strand
GCCTCGCTGCCCTGATCGGCGTACCGACTCTTCAGGCGATTCAGGACACGTTCGCGACGGTCTTTGGGCTTCCGACGTCGATCGTCAATGCCGACGGAACACCGGTGACGGCAATCACAAACCGGGTTCCCTTCTGCGAGGACCTGACCAAGGGCACGGCGCTCGGGTGCGCGCGATGCGATGAATGCGACCTGCGTGCGTTCGGGGAAGCCGAGAGCAGCCAATCGCCGGCGATCTTCAGCTGCTGGAACGGCCTTTACGACGCAGCGATCCCGATCGCGCCGAAGGGTCGGACGATCGGATACTTCCTCTGCGGCCAGATCTACGTGGACACTCCGGACCTGATCACAGTTCGAGAGACTGCGGCTGAGTTGGGAGTCGACGCCGACCAGTACGCCGACCAGGCGGCAGCGATCCAAGTGATGCCGTACGAGCGCTATGAAGCATCGATTCAAACGATGCACGTCCTTGCCGGAATGATCGCCGAGCAGGCCGCGGCCTACATGGACAACGTCGACATCCTTGAACGCTCGGTCAACGCGCGCGAGGACACGCGCCGTTTGATCGGCGAGCTTGACGGCATCCTTGCCGCGCTCAAGGACATTGGCCTCCAACCCGACCACCGCTCAACCCTCCACGCGATCGCCGACAACCTCGCGACGCTGATCCCACACGACTCGTGCGTGATCTACGGGCTCGAAGGCGAAGTACTCCAGCCGCTGGTCGTGCGCGACCCGCAACCGGAACCACTCTGGCGCCACCAGCCGGCCTTGGGCGAGGGGATCGTCGGCAATGTTGGGGCAACGCGGACAGCGCGCCGATGCGACGAGGTACGCGACGAGCCTGACTTCACCGTCATTGAAGGGCTCGAGACAGAACCGGAAGCAAGTCTTGTGGCCCCGATTGTCGACAAGGGCGAACTGTTCGGAGTGGTCTCGCTCAGTCGCCTTGAGCGCCGCGTCTTCACCGACCACGAACTCTCGATCCTGACCGTATTCGCCTCGCAGGCTTCGGTCGCAATCCAGCGCTCGCAGTTGCAGGCGGAGAGCGTCCGCCGCCTAGCTGAAGAGCGTGCGCTCGCCGACCTGCTGCGGGCGATGACCGGCCAGCTGACGATCGAGGAGACCCTCGCAGAGATCGCTCGTGACGGGATGACGCTGATGTCGGCGACAAGCGCGACCGTCAGGGTCACTGCGGCGAGCGCAACGGTCATGAGCTCGGAGGGCGTATCGGAGGATCAGGCGACGCGGATCATCGAGCAGCTCGATGAAGCGATCGGCGGCGCCGTCAACCGCGGAGAGCCGTCGGTGACCTCGCTGGATCAGCTCTCCTGCTTGATCATCCCGCTCCATTCCGGCCCGGAGCCGATCGGTGTGATCGTCCTAACACGTCAGGAAACCGAGACGCCGTGGGACCTCGTGCTCGTCGATGCATTGGCCAGCCAAGCCTCTCTCGGGATTGCGAACAGACTGATGCACGACCGCGAACGCAACGCGGCTCGGCGTTATCGGGGGCTGGCCGAACTGACCTCGGATCTGGTCGCGGCAGACAGCGAGGATGAGTTGGTCGAGCTGATCGCTACCCGCCTTCCTCCTGTGATCGGCGCCGACAGCTGCTTCGTCGCGATGAGGCAGCCTGACTCGGATGAGATCACCGTTCTTCAGCGAGTTGGACGGCAGGTCAAGAGGACCTCGATCCCGGTCACCGGGAGCGCCCGAATCGCAAGCGCCCGCCTTGGCAACGACGGAGATGGCGCGCGGGCGGCATTTGACACGTGGGCCGAGGGAACATGGATGGAGATCGACGGGCAGCTCAGCCGCCGCCCGTGGCTCGCCGAACCGCTGCTTACTGCATCCGGAACCATCGGCGGAACATTCGTCGCTTGGCCTGATGAACTGACGGCGGTTCCTGAAGAGGCTGGCCATACGCTGCGGGTCGTCGCTGGCAGCGCAAGCGCCCGCCTAGCTGCGATTACGAATCAGGCCGAAACGGATGACGAGTTGCGCAACAGGATCGACGAACTGCAGGCGCTAACGCATCTAGCACAGCGGCTGACCGGCCTTGACAACCGAACCGACATCGTCGACGAGCTTCTGGCCACTTTCAGCGAGCTCGGTCAGTTGACTGGAGCGGCTTACTGCCAAGCGGGCAGGTCAGGGTCGCCAACCGTCGCGCAGGAACTCAACCTCGCACCGAAGCTGGCGGCCACAATTGAGGGCGAGCTGGGGGTGATGTCCGACCTTTCAGCGCCGGCCGTTACAAGTCTGGGCAATTCCGGGCAGCTGTTGATCCTCCCCCTTCCCGGCCATCCGGACGCGCTGCTGGCAGGAGTAGGAGATGCCGTCCGCGACCCACAGCGTGACCCGGTCCTTGGCGCATTGGCGCGTTACGGATCGGTTGCGCTCGAACGGGTCCGTCTGCAGGAACGTCAGCGCCGTGCAATCTCGCGCCTCGAACGCGAAAACCGCGATGCCAGCGAGGATTACGGTCGCCTGGAGAGGATCCTCGAACTGAACCGCGAGCTGACGCGGGCGCTGCTAAACGCGTCCGGCCCTACCGCAGTCGCCGTGACGGTCGCAGACGTACTCGACGCCACGGTTTCGATCGTCGATGCCGACGGTACGGTGTTGGCCAGCAGCAACGACGACGCCCCGCCAAGCTGGACGCCGCCACTCGATCCCTTCATATCGGACTCGATCCTCAGCGAGCATGACGGCGGCACGATCATCGCGGCACCGGTTGCCGTTGATGACGACATCGCAGCGTGGGTTGTCGCCGACTTTGCTTCGCCCGTAACGGCGATAGAACAGGCGGCCGTTGAGCATGCGGCCGTCCTGGCGGCGCTCGACCGACTGCGCGAGCGGACGGTGCAGGACCTTGCGACGCGTCTTCGTCACGGATTCCTCGATGAGCTCTTCAGCGGCGAGTTCGTTGACGAGCTCGCTATCCAAAGAGGGCTCGCGATGGGGTTGGACCTGCGGCGCTCAGCCAGGATCTACCTGATTGAAGTAGTCGGGAGTGAAGCCACTCCCGGGCAAAATCGTTCCGTTCTCGACGCAGTGACGGAGGTCGCTCGTTCGCACAGCGAGCACATCGTTGCGCAAGTCGACGAGACGATCGTTGCGCTGATCGCCGACGAAAGCCTCGACCCTGAGGCCGCAGCGACAGACGACAACCCGATCGAGGAACGCCTGCAGAGCGCGATTTCGACGCGCGGGCTCAAGGTCGAAGTCAATATCGCCGCCGGCACGGCCTGCGAAAAGCCCGCGGACTACCGCGGGTCGCACAAGGCCGCGCAGCGGGGCTTGGATTTCCTCCGCCTCGTTGGCGGCGCAGGTGAAGTGATCTCCTTCCGTCGCCCAGGAGTCGAGCAGCTCCTGCTCAGTACAGGAGAGCCCGAGGCGCTGCTCTCGTTTGTGGCCCGGTACGTCGAGCCTCTCGATCGATATGACGAAGAGCACACAACCGAGCTGCGGCACACGCTCGAGGTCCTTTACTCACACCAGGGCCGTCTTGAGCCGTCGGCGCGGGCACTCCACGTGCACGTATCAACGCTCCGCTACCGCCTTGAACGGATCGAGAAGCTCACCGGCGTTGACCCCCGGGCAGGCGAATCGCGACTGGACCTCGAGGTTGCGCTGCGCGCCGCCCGAGTACTACCGGTCCACCGCGTTCCCCGCTAGGGGAACGACTCAGACGTCTTCGTAGATGCCGCTGCCTTCGTCGCCTGAGCGTGCCTCTGGCCAGACGGCATTGGAGCGTTCTGAATCCATGTTGTAGTCGCTGTGGTGAGCGCTGAAGATTGTCCCTCCGAGGCTCGCGGCGGCTGCCAGCGGCTCGGCCGGATCGAAGCGAACCTCGCCCCGCGTGTTGCCGATCCCCGTTACGACGCCGATGAATTCGTGATGTAGGTAGCGCGAGACTTCTTGGATCTGGTTGACGACGGCGAGCCCCGCAGCTTGATTGCTCTCTTCTGCCGAGAGCAACAGCGCCGAACGCTTGCCACGCATCTGCTCCGCGACCTCCTCAGAGCGCGGGTAACTGGCGGAGGCGTAACAGACCAGACGATCGAAGAAATTCTTCAGACTGGCCGCCATCCCGTAGTAATAGAGCGGCGTGGCATATACCCATGCATCGGCAGGCAGAAGCCTCTCGTGCATCAACTCGGCGTAGCCGTCCGCGATTGAGCAGTTGCCGTCTGGACCGCGGCAGGTACGGCAATCACGCAGCAGCCCGCTGACCACCTCATTCAGGTCAACGAGGTCAACGGTATCGCCCGCTGCGCGAGCCCCCTCGGCGAATGCTTCAGCGAGCATTCGCGAGTTGCCGTCACGGCGTGGGCTCGCGCAGAGAACGACCGAATTCATTTATACGCGTCCGGTTCCCTGTGGGTTGGCGCGAACACCGAGCGCGTCCATCGCCAAGCGGCAGGCGACTCGAGCCGCCTTGTTCGACTGGTCATGGACCGGCGAGCATTCGGTGATCACATAAGCGTCGACGCCCTGCTTGACGAAAGCGCGAATCATCTTGATTACTTCGCGCGGTGTCAGGCCGCCGCACTCGGGTGTCGTGACACCGGAAGTGAAGCCCTGATCCATCACGTCGAGGTCGGTGTGGAGAACAACCCCATCGGTACCGTTCCATGCGATCTCGAGGATCTTCTCAACCGTCTTGTCGATCCCCCACTCGTCGATGTCCCAGATTGTGATCATCTGAATTCCGGTGCGGTCGACATACTCGCGCTCCTGACGCGGGTTGAGCGGGCCGTTGATTCCGACCAGCGCAATGTTGTGCGGATCAACGTTTGGCAGCTCGGC
>WLNV01000152.1 GCA_009699615.1 Actinomycetota bacterium | reverse complement strand
GCTGCGCGCGGTGATCGACGGCCGCAGCGACCGCGCCGCGGCGCTCGCCGCCTACGAGCGTTTCAACAGCGCACACAAGCGGCCGTTCGCGATTGCGCTCGCGTTGCAGAGGCTGATTCCAGCTCTTCCGCCGCGGCTTTTGACGGCGCTGCTCTCGCTTATCGGGCGTCAGGCAATTGTTGATCGCGCTTTCGGCTGGTACCTCGACCAAGCTGCGCCGCAGTTTGCAACCCCAGACGCACTCCATTCGACTGCCGGGGCGGTAGGCGACGCACGGGTATTCGCGGGGGCGTCCCGATGAGCGTTGAACAGCCGCAGCTCAAGATCGAGCCGTCGATCGACGACGCCCGGGCGCTTGCGAAGGATTACAGCCTGATTCCACTGCGCCACGAATTCATCGACGATTGCGAAACGCCGGTGTCGGCCTTCCTCAAGTTGCGGGCTGCGGCCCCTGCGGAGCCGGCGTTCCTGCTCGAATCGGCAGAGCAGGGCCAGCGGATGGGGCGCTACAGCTTCATCGGCATTCGTCCGCGTCAGATGCTGCGCTGGGAGCTTGCCGACGGCGGCGACCCGTACGCAATTGCCTCGGAGATGCTTGACGGGCTCAGCCAGGCCCCGCTCGATCACCTGCCGCCATTCGCCGGTGGTCTGGTTGGTTACTTTGGCTACGACCTCGTCCGCACTGTCGAGCCGCTCGGGGCTCCGAACCCCGATCAGTTGGGGTTGCCTGACATGGCGCTGATGCGCACCGACGTGCTCGTCGTCTTCGACCACCTTCGCCATACGCTGACGATCCTTGTCAACGCCGTTGCCGAAGACGGCGGGCTGCTCGACGCCAGCTACGACGAGGCGGCAGCGACGATCGCTGAGGTCCGCGAGATGCTCGCAGGGCCGCTACCAGCCGCGAAGCCTGATGGGCCGCCGCGCGAGGCACCGAAGTTCGAGTCGAACTTCACCCGCGAAGAGTTCGAAGCCGTGGTCGCAAGGATCGTCGATTACATCCACGCTGGCGATGCGTTCCAGGTTGTCCCTTCTCAGCGCTGGACGGCAGAGTTGGAGGTCGATCCATTCTCGATCTACCGCGGGCTGCGCGTCGTCAACCCGAGCCCCTACATGTACTTTCTCGAGTTCGGCGACTTCCAGGTCGTCGGCGCGAGTCCTGAGCCGCTGCTGACCGTCACCGGCCGCTCCGCGTCGACGCGGCCGATCGCCGGGACCCGCGCTCGCGGCGCAACCGTGGCCGAGGATCTCGAACTGGCGAGCGGCCTGATCGCGGACGAGAAGGAATGCGCCGAGCACGTGATGCTCGTCGATCTTGGACGCAACGATCTGGGGCGCGTCTGCGAATACGGGTCGGTAGTTGTAGACAGCCTGATGCAAGTCGAGACCTACTCGCACGTGATGCACATCGTTTCGTCGGTCTCGGGCACATTGCGTCCCGAAATTGGAGCGCTTGATGCGCTGAGGGCAATCCTTCCCGCCGGCACGCTCTCGGGTGCCCCGAAAGTGCGTGCGATGCAGATCATCGACGAGGTAGAACCGGTCAAGCGCGGCGGCTATGGCGGCGCGATCGGTTATCTGAGCTACGCAGGCGACCTCGACACTTGCATCCACATTCGGACAGTCGTCTGCCGCGACGGCGAGGTTCACGTCCAAGCCGGCGGCGGCACCGTCGCCGATGCCAGCCCTAAGTACGAGTACGAGGAATCGGTCAACAAGGCCAAAGCCGTGATCAGCGCGATCGAATTGGCGACAAACCAGCCCGGGTGGTGGTAGCGATGAAGACGCTCGTTATCGATAACTACGATTCCTTCACCTACAACCTCGTTCAGTATCTCGGCGAGTTGGGCGCTGAGATTGAGGTCGTCCGCAACGATCGGGCAACTGTTGACGAACTGCTGGCGACGAAGCCCGAGCGGGTTGTGGTTTCTCCGGGGCCGTGCACTCCGGATGACGCCGGGATAACTCTGGAGGCCGTAAGGCGCTTCCCGGAGGCTGGCATAGCGACGCTCGGCGTCTGTCTCGGCCATCAGGCGCTGGTTCAGGCGTTCGGGGGCAGCGTCGTCCGTCATCAACCGGTTCACGGCAAGACGACGACGATTGAACACGACGGCAAGACGATCTTTAACGGTCTTTCGTCACCGTTGACAGTCGGGCGCTATCACTCACTGATCGCGGCCGACGTGGATCTTCCCGAATGCTTTGAGGTTTCGGCGCGCGGAGACGGACTTGTGATGGCCGTCCGCCACCGCGAGCTTCCGGCCGAAGGCGTCCAGTTCCACCCGGAGTCTGTGCTCACCGAGGACGGCATCCGGATCGTTGAGAACTTCTTGACCGGCGCCGGTCGCTGATGGCGCAGTCGGCGCTCGACCTCGCGATTGAAGCCGTCGCTTTCGGTCACGACCTGACTCAAGATCAGGCTGCAGAGGCGCTCGCAGTGATCATGGCCGGCGAAGCCAGCGAGCAGCAGATTTCGGAACTGCTGCTCGGCCTTCGTGAAAAGGGGGAGACAGTCGACGAGCTTGCCGGGCTGGCACAGACGATGCGTTCATTGGCTACGCCGGTCAAGCCCAATAGGGGTGACCTTCTCGACACCTGCGGGACAGGCGGCGGCCGCCGGACCTTCAACATCTCGACGACCGCTGCTTTGATCGCCGCCGCAGCCGGTTGTGCAGTCGCTAAGCACGGCAACCGCACGGCGACAGGGCTCAGCGGCTCTGCCGACGTGCTTGAGGCGCTCGGCGCAAAGCTTGATTTGAAGCCAGACGCTGAAGCACGGCTGATCGATGAGGTTGGATTCGGATTCATGTTTGCACCGGCACACCACGCCGCAACGCGTTACGTCGTTCCGGTACGCAAGGCTCTCGGGGTGCCGACGATCTTCAATCTGCTCGGGCCGCTGACGAATCCTGCCGGTGCTCGGCGGCAGATGATCGGCGTGCCAGACCCGGGCTCGATTGATCTGGTGGCTGGCGCGCTATTGCGCCTCGGCACCGAGCACGCACTAGTCGTTTCGAGCGAGGACGGACTTGACGAGATCAGTATCTCGGGCACTACGCAGGTCGCCGAGCTCGATCACACAGAGATGACGCGCTACACGCTGACTCCGGAGCAGTTCGGGATAGAGCCGGCAACCGATCAGCAGCTCAGCGGGGGCGGGCCGGAAGAGAACGCAGCGATCATTAGGGCGATCTTCAGCGGCGAGCCAGGCCCGCAGCGCGAGATTGCCTCGCTGAACGCCGGCGCTGCGATCTACGTCGCAGGCCGCGCTGACTCGATTGGCGAAGGGCTCGAGCTGGCTCGCGAAGCAATCGATTCCGGCGCTGCCGCTGCAACGCTGGATCAATTCCTGACGCTCAGCGCCGAGCTGGCGGCGCAATGACTGTGCTCGCACGGATCTTGGCTTCGACCGAGCAGGCTGTAGCCCAGCGCCGCGAGCAGCTGCCGCTCGCGCAGCTCGAAGCTCAGTTGCACGGCCGTGGTCCCGACCGCCCGTTTGCCGAAGCACTGGCGCGGCCAGGGCTGTCGGTGATTGCCGAGTTCAAGCGCCGTTCGCCGAGCGCCGGTGAAATTCGCCCTGGGTCGACCGTTGAAGAGGTCGTCACGGCCTACGAACGCGGGGGTGCCGCCGCTCTCTCGATCTTGACCGAGGAAGCAAATTTTGGAGGCTCGCTCGTCGACCTCGCAACCGCGCGAAGCGTCAGTGACCTGCCGATCCTGCGCAAGGACTTCATCATCGATCACTATCAGCTCGTCGAAGCTGCGGTCGCTGGAGCCGACGCGATCCTGTTGATAGCGGCGGCGCTCGAGCGCCCCGAGTTTGAGTCGCTCTACCGCGAAGCTGCAGCACTCGATCTCGACGTGCTCGTTGAAGTCCATGACGAGCAGGAGTTGGACGCGGTGCTGGAGGCCGTTGACCCTGATTTGATCGGCATCAACAACCGCGACCTACGCGACTTCAGCGTTGACGTTGAACGCACGCATTCGTTGCTGGCCGACATTCCGGCCGGCAAGACGGTCGTGAGCGAATCGGGGCTGCACGAGCGGGCACAACTTGAGGAGATGGAACGCGTTGGCGTCGACGCCGTCTTGATCGGCGCATCGCTGCTCGCCTTCCCCGATCCTGCCGACGGTCTCGAACTTCTAACGGGTGGCCACGATGCCGAGCCTGGCTGACCAACGTCAACGTTCCTTAACCGACTCTTTAATCAGCCTTCAGAGAGCACCGCTTACCTCAATCGGATGAAATCTTCTCGCTCGACATGGTTCATTGCTGGTGGCGCAGGGCTTCTTGGAGCCGTCGCCGCACTTGCAGCAGCGGCAGTCCTCGGCATCGGTGGTGGTTCGTCGACGACGACGCTCGTCCAGCAGGGCGCCGGCGGGATCGTCAAGACGGTCAGCGCAGGCGGCTCAATGACGCCACGCGAGATCTACCAGCGCGACTCAAAGGGAGTCGTCTTCATCACTGCCGACGTCGTCAAGAAGGAGACGAACATCTTCGGCGCTCCCGAGTCGCAGAACGGCAAGGCGACCGGCTCCGGCTTTGTGATCGACAGCAAGGGGACGATCCTGACCAATGCCCACGTCGTTGACGGTGCGAAGAAGGTCACCGTTCGTTTCTCGAACGACAAGACCGTTGACGCCAAGATTCTTGGCGCCGATCGCTCCTCTGACATCGCTGTGCTGCAGATCGACCCTGACGGGCAGGACCTGGTGTCGCTCCCGCTGGCGTCAATGAAGGACGTCGAGGTCGGCGACCCTGTCGTCGCGATCGGAAATCCTTTCGGCCAGGCATTCAGCCTCACGACCGGCGTTGTTTCAG
>WLNV01000151.1 GCA_009699615.1 Actinomycetota bacterium | reverse complement strand
CCGCACCTTCGATGCCCTCTACGGCCTCGAAGTGCTCGAACTGTCCGACGAGCTGGCGCGCGCGCGGGTCGTTGTCCGGGAACACCACATGCAGCCGATGGGACTCGTCCACGGTGGCGTCTTCGCCTCAATTGCGGAATCGCTGGCGTCAGCGGCAACTGCAGTCCGCGTCGTCCCCGAAGGCAACTCGGCGCAGGGTCTCTCGAACCAAACGAGCTTCCTTCGGCCGATTCTCTCCGGCACGATTCACGCCGTTGCGCGTCGCCGCCACAGGGGGCGAACAACGTGGGTCTGGGAGGTTGAGATCAGTGACGACGAGGAACGGCTCTGCGCTCTCGTGCGGATGACAATCGCGGTAAGACCGTTCGTCGCCGACTGAGCTTCAGCCTTTGTAGCGGTTGGTGATTGGCATCCGGCGGTCACGCCCGAAAGCCTTGCCTGTGACTTTGATTCCAGGCGGCTGCTGGCGCCGCTTGTACTCGGCGCGGTCAACCAGTGCGATCACGCGAGCAACGGTTGCCGGGTCGAATCCCTCCTCGATCAACTGTTCGCTTCCCAGATCACGTTCGATGTAGCCCTCTAGAAGCGGGTCGAGGACTTCGTACGGCGGGAGCGAATCTTGATCCGCCTGATCGGGCCGAAGTTCAGCCGACGGAGGACGAGAGAGCACCGACTGTGGAATCGGATGGTCGTTTCGAGCATTCCGCAGAGCGCAGAGTCGGTAGACAAGCGTCTTCGGAACGTCCTTGATCACCGCGAAGCCGCCAGCGCTGTCGCCGTAAAGCGTCGAGTAGCCAACCGCCATCTCGGACTTGTTGCCGGTCGTTAGGACCAGCCAGCCAAACTTGTTCGATAGAGCCATCAAGAGGTTGCCGCGGATCCTGGCCTGCAGGTTCTCTTCCGTGATATCCGGCTCGCGGCCAGCGAACGGTGCGGCAAGGAGGGAGTCGTACTCAGCCATCAGCGGCCCGATTGCCAGTTCGATCAGCTCTAAGCCAAGCGCCTGCGCGATCGCCAGCGCATCGCCGTACGTCCCCTTCGAGCTGTACTGCGACGGCATCGTCACGCAGGTCACGCGATCGGCGCCCAGCGCATCGCGAGCGATGCAGGCCACAAGCGCCGAATCGACACCGCCGGAAAGGCCGAGGACAACGCCGTTGAAGCCATTCTTCTCTGCGTAGTCGCGAGTTGCCAAGACCAACGCGGAGTAGACCGCGTCGTCGTCATCGGCCACACGAGCCAAGATGTGATCAAGGCTCGTGTCATCGGACGGGGGGGTGGTCGTGAAGCTCCCGATCAGCTCAACGGGCGCACCCGCGGGCGGTGAAAACTCGCTCTGCTCGAGCTCGATCTCGCAGGTCAACAGCCACTGCTCAAACTGCGGTGCGCGGGCAATGATGCGGCCGCTCGCATCGACCACCAGCGAATGGCCGTCGAAGACGAGTTCGTCCTGTCCGCCGACCTGACCGCAGAAGGCGACGGCGGTCCCGTTCTCAGTTGCGCGCGCAGCAAGCATCTCCTCGCGCGCAGTTCCCTTGCCCGCCTGATACGGCGAGGCCGAGAGGTTGACAATCAAGCTAGCGCCGGCTTCCGCCTCATCACTTTCGGGCGCTCCGGCGGTCCAGATGTCCTCGCAGATGCTCAGTCCGATCAGAATTCCATTCAGCTCGATCAGCCCACCAGAGGTACCCCGCTCGAAGTAGCGGTGTTCATCGAAGACGCCGTAGTTCGGGAGGTGGTTCTTGCGGTAGCTCCCGGCGATGCGTCCATCGGCCAGCACGGCGGCTGAGTTGTAGACAGCCCCGTCGCATTCCGGGTAGCCGACAATCGCAACGATCCCATCGACATCAATTGCAAGCCGCTCCAGAGCCGCGGCCGCGTCCTCAAGTACGTGCTGCTTCAGCAGCAGGTCTTCGGGCGGGTAGCCGGTGAGAGCCAGTTCGGGAAGACAGACGAGCGCCGCGCCTGCCGCGCGCGCATCCGCTATCGCATTGCTGATCAAGAGTTCGTTCCCCGCGATATCGCCGACAACGGGGTTGATCTGAGCCAGCGCCAACCGCACGGCTCTAGGCCACGCTCAGCTTGTCGCCGTCAGGCGTGTGGGCGGAGAACAGGCTTGCGTGATCGGCGCTGTCCCAACGGTTGCGATCGGTCTCCGCGGCACGCGCCAGGTCGAACAGGGCGCCTCGGAAGTCGGCGACTACATCTCCGAGATCCGGAAGCGCGTCATAGTCGGCGAGTAGCCCGAAGCTAAGCCTGCCGCAGTAGCTCATCGCCGCTACGCCGAGCGCCGTGTTCTTCGTCAACGGGACGACTGGGTAGAGCGCTGTCAGTTTTCGACCCAGCAGGTAGAGCGGAATCTGCGGCCCAGGGACGTTCGTCACGACTAGGTTGAAGAGGCGCTGTCGGCTCTGGAGGCGCGCCGCTTGACTCGCGATCGTTGGCGGCGCAAAGCCGGCCAGCTCGGTGAGCGTGTCTGCTCCCACCGCCTGGTCGGAATCCTTCAGGTCTCCCATCTTCTTCGAGATGTAATTGAAGGCGTCAACGGGATCCTCCTCAAACACGGGCAGCGGGGCCCAGAGCGCTGATACGCGGTTGCCAAGCTGCCCGGACTGGTCCTCAGTTCGCACCGAAACCGGGACCATCGCCTTCAGTGTCAGTGACTCCGTGTCGGTGCCGCGACGGCGCAGCCAGCGACCCAGCCCGAGGGAGACCGTCGTAAGGACGGCATCGTTGATGGTGCCGTCAAGACCATTCTTAATGTGTTTGAAGGTCGAGAGTGGCGCGTTAAGCCAGCCGTAGCGGCGGTGCGGTCCGATCGGCTGGTTGAGTGGCGTTGACGGCGCTGAGCGGACGCCCGCCCATGCCAGCGCCCCGGTCTGTTCGATCCGACCACCAAGATCCGAGAGGGCACGTCTTGGCGAGCGCCCCAGTGCCCGAGCGGCCCTCGAGAACTCCGACGGGTCCAGCAGGCGTTCGCTGAAGGCGTCTCCGAGGAGGTCGGCGCGCGTCGGGAGCGGCCGCGGGAACCACTCGGCAGCTGCCTCGAAGGTTTGCTCGTCCGCGTCTGCCGAGAACAGGACTGCCGTGATGTCCACGCCTGAGATGCCATCGACGAGCGCGTGGTGCGTCTTCACGATCACAGCAAACCTCGGCACTCCGTCTTCGTCGGCCGAGAGCCCCTCAACCAGATTCATCTCCCAGAGCGGTTTGTCGCGGTCGAGCTGCTCCGCGAAGAGCCGGCCGGCGAGGGCCGCGAGCTGCTCGTCATCGCCTGGGCTCGGCAGCGCCGAGTGCCGCAGGTGGTAACGAACGTTGAAGTGGGGGTCATCCACCCAGACAGGCCTTCCCTGCTCCAGCGGAACGAAGGCCAGCCGCTGCCGGTATCGCGGCACGCGGTCAAGACGTGACTCGAGGAAGCCCATGAAGTCGTCGTAGTGCGGTGCCTGTCCTGAGAACACCATGATCGAAGCGACGTGCATGTGCGCACCGCCCCGTTCCAGATGGAGAAAGGCCGAGTCAAGGCCGGAAAGACGGTCTGGATTAGTCATGGCGAGAGTCTAATAGGCTCTGTGACCAACGTTACACAAGATCGCCGTAAACCCTACACAGCGCGTGTAGACTCTCTGTTGTCAACTAGAGCAAGGGCTTCGACCATGGACATCAGTAACCCGTCGACCTACACAGAGATTTACGAGCAGCACCGGCGTGGAGTCTTCGCAGCAGCGTTCAGGATTCTCGGCAACGAGGCGCAGGCCGATGACGTTGCTCAAGACGTCTTCATCAAGGTCTGGCGTAAGCCAGCCTCATTTGACTCGAAGCGCGGCGAACTTGGCAGCTACCTCCGCCTGATGGCTCGAAGCCGTGCACTCGACCTCTGGCGTGAAGGCCAGGCTGCCGGACGCGCAAGCGATCGCTTGAAGGTGGCCGTCTCGGTCGGTTCCGGGCAGAGCGCTCAGCGGCCCGATCAGCTTGTTGAGGATGCCGAAGCGACCGACACCGTTGTCGACCTGCTGCGTACGCTGCCCGAGAACCAGAGGGAAGCTGTTGTATTGGCCTACTGGGGCGGACTAACCGCCGAAGAAGTCGCGCGCCGCTCCGCTGTCCCGCTTGGGACTGCCAAGAGCCGCATCCGCCTCGGCCTCAGCAAACTGCGCGCCGAGTTCGGCGAGAGCTACCTCGCGCCGAACGCCGCCTAAGGCGAAACGCTGAGAAGGCAGCTGCGAGTCGCTGGGAGGCCAACCGCAAGCCGTCGGATCACGCCCGTAGCCTCCAAGGCGTGGCCGGTCCTATTGCGCACCTGGATCTCGACGCCTTCTTTGCCTCTGTTGAGTTGCTGCGCAGGCCAGAGCTGAGAGGGAAGCCTGTGATCGTCGCCGGCAGCGGGCCGCGAGCTGTGGTGACGACCGCATCCTACGAAGCGCGGCAGTTTGGCGTCGGGTCGGCGATGCCGGCCGCGCAGGCAATACGACGCTGCCCGCAGGCGATTGTCATTCCCCCGGACTCAGCCGCCTACCGTGAGACCTCACGGGCAGTGATGGAGATCATTCGCAGCCATATTGATCGCGTTGAACAGCTCGGGATCGACGAGGCGTTCCTCGACCTCGAAGGGCTCCATTCGCCGAAAGCGGCGATGCGGAGGCTTGTCGCCGACATCTTCGAGAAGACGTCGATGTGCGCCTCGGTCGGAATCGGGCCAAACCGTCTCGTCGCGAAGGTCGCTTCCGACGCTGAGAAGCCGAACGGTTTCGTCGTCCTTACGGCAGACGAGGCGCGGGTGCGGTTTGCCGACTCGCCGGTCTCTCTTGTCCCCGGGATTGGGCCGCGCACGACCGAGCGGCTGGGG
>WLNV01000150.1 GCA_009699615.1 Actinomycetota bacterium | reverse complement strand
GTCACGACCTCTATCGGCAGCGCACTCTATGGCGCCGATCGAATGGCCGTGATTGGCGGTCCCGCCCACGCCGATGAGCTGGTCCACGACGGCGGCGCGCTGGTCGCCGCCTCGACCGACGAAGACTTGGCCGGGATGCTCGCGCACCTCTTCACCCGCGGCGGCGTGATCTGCGAGATGTCGAACGACCCGCTCGGCGTCGAATACGCGGGCGCGGCAAAGAACGCTGCTGCGCTCGCTTCCGGCGCAACCGAGGCCCAGGGCCTGAACGCCGCAGGCGCCGCGGCAGGCCACATCTTCCAAGAGATATGGCGGCTGGCTGAGAGCCAAGGTGGCCAGCCCGAATCGATGATCGGACTGGCAGGAACCGGCGACCTTGTGGCAACCGCCCTTGCCCCCGGCAGCCGCAACCGCCGCGCCGGCGAGCTACTCGGCTCGGGTGTTCCAGCAGCAGAGATTGCTGAGCGGATCGGTCAGGCAGTCGAGGCGCTGGAGTCTGTTCCGATGCTGGCCAAGGCGCTGGCCGACGCCGGGATCGATGCTCCCGTCACTAGCGGCCTGAGCGAGCTGATTTCAGGCGAGCTGAGCGTTGACCGCTGGATCGCCTTGGTCCGCACCTCGGTGCCTCCTCCCGCGCTCTGGCGGCGGCGCGTGCGACCCGGCTTCTGGGCCCGCCTGCGGGCGCGCCTCAGCCCTCAGCGCTAGATCGCGGGTTCAGCCGCCGCGAAGCGTCGTCAGGATCGCTTCGTAGACGCCCGCACCGTGTGACGCTTCTGCGACGCGCGCGTTGGCGTGCCCCGCCATCGCCTCGGCAAGCTGGGGGTCGCGCTCCAATGCGTTGGCAACGAACCAGAAGCTGCCGACCTTCGTTGCTACGCGCAGGTCTTCGCGCGAGTCCCCGATCGCGACGCATTCCTCAGGCTTGTAGCCGCGCATCCGCTGATGGGCAGCGACCGCGTGGGCCTTCGAAACCCCTCGCGGACGCAGGTGGTAAGCGTGAACCTCGGAAAGCTCGGCGAGCGCCGGGGAGCGACGGTGGACGGCGCCGTTGTCTGTCATCTCGAGTTCCTCATGGCCGTTGTCGGCAAGGAAGTGGTCGGCGGCGTTGGTGTCGATTAGGCCGCGGAGCAGGTGCGAAACCTCACGATCCTTATGCCACGGGTCGTGAACCTCAAGGCAGCCGGAGTACTCCTCAAGCAGCAGCGCCGGTGCGCCGCTGTCGGCGATCTGCTGGTGGATTGTGCGCTCGTCCGGCTGCCAAGTTCCCGTCAGCCAGTAGGTCTCACCTTCCATCACGACACCGGCGCCGGTCTCGAAGATGCAACAGCCTTGACCGAACAGGCGGGCGTCTTCAATCGCGGTTGAGCGGCGGCGTCCTGACATCACGACGACCTCGATGTCGGAGCGCAGGCAGGCCTCGATCGCCTTCGCGCCAAGCGGCGCTACCTCGCCGTCGGGCCCGGCGAAAAGACCGCCTCCGGGGCCGAGCAAGGTGCCATCCATGTCAACGTATGCGCAGCGCACGTGATCGAGGGTAGCCATCGGGCGTACCATCCCGGGCGTGAGCACAGTCCGCACGACCGAGCCTTGGAGCGCGCTGCTGGATGCAGGCCGTGCCGATGGGCGTTTGGTGCGCGAAGCGTTCGAAGGTTCTCGCGAAGCGCGAACCGCAAAAATCCCGGATGATCTGCACCCGAAGCTGCTCGCTGGCCTCGAAACAGCCGGGATAACGCAGCTGTACAGCCACCAGTTGGAAGCGCTCGAAGCGGCCTGGCAGGGAACGACGATCGTCACGACCGGCACAGCCTCCGGCAAGTCGCTCTGCTTTCAGCTTCCGACGCTCGAGGTTCTCTGCGGCGATGCTCACGCGAGAGCGCTCTACCTCTATCCGACGAAAGCTTTGGCGCAGGATCAAGCCCGCTCGATCGCCCGCTTCGGACTTACCGACGAGGTCCGGCCGGCGATCTACGACGGCGACACGGCACGCGAGCAGCGGGCGGCGATCCGCAAGCGCTCAAACCTGATCCTCACCAACCCCGACATGCTCCACGTCGGAATCCTCCCCAACCACCAAGCCTGGGGTGACTTCTTCGCCAACCTCGCCGTCGTCGTGATCGACGAGGCCCACGTCTACCGCGGCGTCTTCGGCTCGCATATCGCAAACGTGCTGCGACGCCTGCGCCGGATCGCACGCGCCTACGGCACCGAACCGCGCTTTCTTCTGGCCAGCGCAACGATCGCCAACCCTGTCGAGCTGGCTGAGCGGCTTACAGGCCTCGAACCGGTCGCCCTGGTCGATGACGACGGCGCCCCCAGCTCGCAACGACAGATCGCGATGTGGAACCCGCCGATCGAGGACGAGGTACTCCAGACGCGACGCAGCCCCTTGAGCGAAGCGGCGGGAATGGTCGCCGGACTCGTCCGCGCCGACGCGCGCACGATCTGCTTCATCAAGTCGCGCAAGGGCGCTGAGCTGGTCGCAAAAATGGCAGCCGATGAGCTGCGGCGGCGCGGCGACGGAGCGATGGCCGACCGCGTCGCGGCCTACCGCGCCGGATACACGCCGCAGCAGCGTCGCGAACTGGAGCAGAAGCTGGTCAGCGGCGAGCTGCTGGCGGTCGTCACGACCGACGCGCTGGAGCTGGGGATCGACATCGGCCAGCTCGATGCAGCGCTCTGCATAACGTTCCCCGGCACGGTCGCTTCGCTGCGACAGATGTGGGGCCGCGCAGGCCGCCGCGGCCGAGGTCTTGCGGTCTATGTCGCCGGCGACGACGCACTCGACCAGTTCTTCTGCCGCCACCCCGACGAATTCCTTGATCGACCTGTCGAATCAGCGATTCTCGAATACGAGAACGAGCAGATCCACTTGAGCCACCTGACCTGCGCGGCCCACGAGGGGCCGATCAACCCTGACGATGACGCTGAGATCCTCGGCCCGCGCGTGCGGGCCCACTGCGAAGCGCTTGTCGCCAGCGGCGTGCTGATCGAGCGGCGTGGAAGCTTCACTCTGCGCGCGCCCGAGGACTTCCCGGCTGCGCGCGTTTCGCTCCGATCAGCCTCGCCCGATTCGATCAGCGTGATCGACGTCAAGCAGGGAGAGCTGATCGGGACGGTCGAAGCGGCGCGCGCCTGCTCGACGATTCACGACGGTGCGATCTACCTCCACATGGGTCGCTCCTATTCGGTCAGCGCGCTCGACCTGGAACGGCGTGAGGCACTCGTTGAGCCGTTCACGGGCAATTGGTTTACGCAGCCGAAGAAGGAAACGGAGACGGTGATCGAGGCACTGCTCGATCGCCGCGAAACACTCGGCGTGGAACTGAGCTTCGGCCGCGTCGTCGTCAGTGAGCAGGTACTCGCCTACCAGCGCAAGCGGCTGCCGAGCAACGAGGTGATCGACCTCAATGGCTTGGATCTGCCAAAGACGCAGTTCTCGACTCAGGCGCTTTGGTTTGAGACCGGCTCGCTCAGCGAGCAGCTTCCGCTCGACGTTCTTCTTGGCGCTCTTCACGCAACCGAGCACGCACAGATTGCCGTGCTGCCTCTGCTGGCGATGTGTGACCGCTGGGACATCGGCGGCCTCTCGACCAATGCCCACGTGCAGACCGGCGGGCCAACGATCTTCATCTACGACGGACACCCCGGCGGCGTGGGCATCACCCGCCAGGGCTTCTTGAACTTCGAGCAGCTGGTGGGCGACGCGCAACGCCTGATCGCCGAGTGCCCCTGCTCCGAGGGATGCCCCTCCTGCGTGCAGTCGCCAAAGTGCGGCAATCTCAACGAGCCGCTCCACAAGGCCGGTGCGCTTGAGCTGCTTGAGCTGATGCTTTCTGCAGGCCAATAACCACCGAAACCAACTCTGCAAGCGAACGTTCAGTTTTTCGCCGAGCGCGTCGAATGGGTTCCTTCACGCGTTATTACAGCTATGAAACGACTTCTTCTCCCATCGCTTGCGGCCGTGGCGGCTCTGCTGCTGGCATCCGGCAGCGCGTTCGCTGCGACCGGCGGAACGGCGCCGACCCCTGCCCCAGGCGAATCGAGCGGCGGCGTCGGCTACGGCGCTCCGCTGGTGACGCTTCCCGGCCGGCCACGGCTCAGCGCTCAGCGCCTCTCGAGCAAGACGGTCACGGAAGGGACGCGGGCCGCTCTGCTGCTCAGGATCAACCGCTCGAAGGGAACCAGCGCGCAGGTCAAGATCGCAATCGCTCGCAAGGGCGGGAAGACGGTCAATTATTCGGCCGGGCGCGTAACAACCAACCGGTCGCAGGCTGTCCAATTGCCGGCGCTCGCGGTCGGCAGCTACCGCTTGACCGTCAGCGTCTACGGCTCCACACCACAGGAGACGGTCCGTGGCGGCGTGATGTCGCTAACAGTCAAAGCGAAGAACGCGCCAAAGCCGAAGCCAACCCCGAAGCCAACTACGCCGTCCCCACCCTCGCCGACGTCCGGAGTCTTCCCGGTGCGCGGCTCCTACAGCTTCGGCGGTGAGGGCGCGCGCTTCGGTGCCGGGCGAACTGGCCACACGCACGAAGGGCAAGACCTCGTCGGCAACTCCGGCCTGCCGATCGTCGCGCCGCTGGCCGGCGAGGTTCGCTACGTCGACTACCAGGCCGAAGGGGCAGGCCGCTACATCATTCTGCGAGCCAACAATGGCTGGGACATGATGTTCGCCCACTGCCAGTACGCATCGGCTGCGGTCAAGCCGGGGGACCGCGTACGTGCGGGCGATCGGCTCTGCCTGCTCGGCTCAACCGGCGACTCGTCAGGGCCGCACCTCCACTTTGAAATCTGGCCCGACGGCTGGCGCGACAGTCCCGGCACGAGGCCGATCGATCCGCTGCCGCAGCTG
>WLNV01000015.1 GCA_009699615.1 Actinomycetota bacterium | reverse complement strand
GCTGCGACTGTCGCGCAGAAGATGCGCGGCCCCGGAGGGGTGCCGGAGCGGTTGAACGGGGCAGTCTCGAAAACTGTTGTACGGGTAACCCCTGTACCGAGGGTTCGAATCCCTCCCCCTCCGCTTACGCCCCGCAATCGCGGGCTGATGGCAACGCAACTGCCGCGTTCTACTGCCACATTCGGTAGTTTTCCCACCCGAGGTACGTCCAAGTCATCTGTTGGAGAGAGACAACCGTCTCCCCACTGACCCTTGACAAACCAACGCTGTTTGGAATTGAGGGGCAGGAATGATGAGTTTGGGTGTTGATGGTTCGTGGACGCGCCTGGCGCTCGTGATCGCCGCGGTCGGTGCGGCGCTGCTTTGCGCGGCACCGTTCGCGGGTTCAGCGCACGCGGCGTCGTCCGTCTTTGCCAACACCGGCGCCCACCCCGAGGGGATTGCGGTTGATTCGGCAGGCAACATCTACACCGCCAACAACGGCTCGGACAATGTGACAAAGATCACGCCAGACGGCACGCCAAGCACCATCGGTTTGGCAGGCGGCCTCACCCCGTACGGGATCACGGTGGATTCGGCTGGCAACATCTACACCGCCAACTACGGCTCGAGCGATGTGACAAAGATCACGCCGGGCGGCACGCCAAGCATCATCGGTTTGGCCGGCGGCAGCGGCCCGTACGCGATCACGGTGGATTCGGCAGGCAACATCTACACCGCCAACTTCGGCTCGAGGGATGTGACAAAGATCACGCCCGATGGCACATCAACAATCCTTGGAACCACCGACCCAGCCCCGATCGGGATTGCGGTCGACTCGGCAGGCAACATCTACACCGCCAACTACGGCTCGAACAATGTGTCGAAGATCACGCCGGGCGGCACATCGACAATCCTTGGGATCACCGGCACCAACCCGTTGGGGATTACGGTTGATTCAGCCGACAACATCTACACCGCCAACAACGTCTCGGCCGATGTGACGAAGATCACGCCGGGCGGCGTGCGAAGCACCATCGGCCTGGCCGGCGGCACTAGCCCGGTCGGGATCACGATTGATTCGGCCGGCAACATCTACACCACCAACAACCAATCGAACGACGTGACCAAGATCACGCCCGACGCCACGCCAAGCATCCTTAGTGCCCTACCTCAAGACAGCCACCCGGCCAGGATTGCTGTTGATTCGGCAGGCAACATCTACACCACCAACAACGGCTTGAACAATGTCACCAAGATCACGCCCGACTCCACGCCAAGCATCCTTAGTCCCCTGCCTGTAGGCAGCGGGCCGGCCGGTGTCACGCTTGATTCGGCCGGCAACGCGTACACGGCCAACTGGGCCTCGAGCGATGTGACGAAGATCACGCCGGGCGGCACGCCGAGCACGATCGGCCTGGCCGATGGCATCCACCCGGCCGGGATCGTGGTTGATTCGTTAGACAACATCTACACAGCGAACTACAACACAAGCAATGTGACGATGATCACGCCAGGTGGCGCGCCAACGATCCTAAGTGACTTGGCTGGCGGCACATTTCCTGGCGCGATCGCGATTGATTCATCGGGCAACATCTACACCGCCAACCAGGGCTCGAACAACGTGACGAAGATCACGCTGGGAGGCACGGCAACCATCCTCAGCGACTTGGCTGGCGGCAATGGGCCGTACGCGATCACAGTTGATTCGGCCGGCAACGTCTACACCGCCAACGCTGGCACAGACAACGTGACGAAGATCACGCCCGATGGCACGCCAAGCATCCTCAGTGACCTAGGCGGTGGCAGCGGCCCTCGCGGGATCACGGTTGACGCGGCCGGCAACGTCTACACCGCCAACATCGGGACGGACAACGTCACGAAGATCACGCCCGGCGGCACGCCAAGCATCATCGGCCTGAGCGGCGGTGCCTACCCGCTCGGCATCACGGTTGATTCCGCCGGCAACATCTACACCGCCAACAACAACACCAACGACGTGACGAAGATCACGCCGGATGGCACGCCAAGCATCCTCACTGCCTTGGTTGGCGGCATTGGCCCGCGCGGAATCACGGTTGATTCGGCCGGCAACATCTACACCGCCAACTACGACTCAAACAATGTGGCGAAGATCACGCCCTCTTCTTACGCGGCGCCGCCGGCCAGACCTGCGGCACCTACTGCTGCGGCGAGCGACGGCAAAGCGACCGTCACAGTCGCAGCCAATCCGCTGTCAGCAGCCAACGGCGCGCCAGCGTCCTACACCGTGACCACTGTTCAGGACGCTTCGAAGAGGTGCACAGTCAGCTTCCTCCAATCATCGTGCGTGGTTAGAGGCCTAGCTAACGGAACCGCCTACACATTCACCTCAAAAGCCAGCCTTGCGATCTGGCAAACAGCGTCATCAGCGCCATCGAACATCATCACGCCGGCAGCAGTGCCTGACACGCCGACCGCATTAGCTGCCACATCTGGCGACGCCAGCGCAAGCATCGCGTTCACGGCCGGAGCCGGCAACGGCAGTGTGATCACTAACTACGAATACTCCACCGATGATGGGGCGACGTGGACAACGCGCAGCCCCGTTTCCGCCGCGTCACCAGTCGTGATCACCAACCTCACGAACGGCACCGGCTACCAAGTCAAACTCCGTGCCACCAACGGCGCTGGAACCGGAGCAGAGTCCAGCTCGGTGAGCGTCACGCCAGCGGCGGTTCCTGATGCGCCAGCCGGCCTGGCTGCCAGCGCCGATAACGCAAGCGCTGCGATCACGTTCACCGCGGGCGCCGACAACGGCGCTGCGATCACTAACTACGAGTACTCGACCGATAGCGGCGCAACGTGGACAACGCGCAGCCCCACCTCAGCCGCCTCACCTGTTGTTCTCACTGGGCTAAACAACGGCACCACCTACCAGATCAAACTTCGCGCGATCAACAGCGCGGGTACAGGCGCAGAGTCCAGCGCGGTGAGCGTCACGCCAGCGGCTGCGCCTGGCGCGCCAACCAGCCTTGTTGCAACGCTAGGTGATGGCAGCGCAACCATCGCGTTCACGGCTGGCTCAGACAACGGCGCTGCGGTCACAAACTACGAGTACTCGACCGACGGTGGCGCAACCTGGACTGCGCGCAGCCCCAGCTCAACTGGCTCGCCTGTTGTGATCACTGCCCTAACCAACGGCACGACCTACCAGATCAAACTTCGCGCGATCAACAGCGCTGGCACAGGCGCAGCATCAAGCGCGGTTAGCGTCACACCTGCAGCGCCGCTGCTAGCGCCAGCGCCCAAGCCCGCAAAGCCCTCCGCAACTTGGGCGTCATCAGCGAAAGCGAAGAGCATCACCGCGGTGATCACACCGGTCGCTGGCGTTACCTACACGCTCACCGCAAAAAGCGGACGGATAACGAAGAAGGGCTCCTGCAAGAACGTCAAGATCAAAAAGGGCAAGAAGAAACTCGCTCGGCGCTCCTGCACCGTCAAGCTCGCGAAGGGCAAGTGGCTTGCCGCTGTAACGCCAAAGAAGGGCGCCGTGAGCGGCACCGTGAACACGAAGCGCTACACGTTCAAGTAGCCGCACCGCTCACGCGTTCCCAAAACCGTTCCCACGAACACCCAGGCACCCCGGAAACCCAAGCAAACAAGCGGGAATGCTCGTTTTGCGCAACAGTCTCGACCACCTTCGATGACGACGAAACTGTTGTGCGGGTAACCCCTGTACCGAGGGTTCGAATCCCTCCCCCTCCGCTTGAGTTCCGTGATCGCGGGCTGAAGGCACCGGGACTGCCGCATTTTACGGTGGCATTCAGTAGTTTGCGCGTCAGAGGTACTTCCAAGTCACCTTGTTGGCGAGCGACAACCGTCGCGCCACTGACCCTGCAGAGACGACAAGCAGCGGCGAAACCTAGACCAACGGCCACCAAGGACGAATCAGATGAGCTCAGCAGTAGTCGCCAGGATCAACCTCTCCACGGGTCCACGCAAGACGTTTTTGACAATCGCGGTCTCGGCCGTGGTCATGGGAAGCCTGGCCTCCCCGGCGATCGCAGACCGCATCTCGAGGCTCGCCGGGCCCAACGGCACAGTGCGTACGATCTCCGAGCCCGCCGCCGACGGCACTCGGTACATCGGGGGTGACTTCACCGCTTTCGACCAGTGGGATACCGGCTACGGCGCGCTCACCAGCCCAACCTCGGGCAAGGTGAACCCCGCCTTCCCGAAGGTTGCACGGGCCGGCGGCAACGGCGTCATCAAGGCCTCGACGCCCGACGGAAGCGGGGGTTTCTACGTCGGGGGCAACTTCTCCAGCGTCGACGGCATCACCGTGAGCAATCTCGCCCATGTGAACGCCGACGGGTCGGTTGACACTGGCTGGACGCCGGCTGCCAATGGCGAAATCCGGACGATCCAGGTGGTGGGATCGACGGTCTACGTCGGCGGGTTATTCTCGACGGTGAACGGTGACACACGCGAGGGGCTCGCGGCAATCAGCACCGCCGGCGCCCTCCTGCCCTGGTCGCCGAAGCTGCAGCGATCGGACGGGAGCGGCGGTTCCGTACACAGCCTCAAGGCCGACGGGACGACGCTCTACGCGGTGGGCAGCTTCTCCTGCGCCGGGACCACGGTCTTCGATGGCAGCTGCACGAACTCCGGCGAGACCGCCCGCGGAAACGCCGCCGCGTTCGACATGACGACCGGCAACCTCACCGCCTGGAATCCCGACCTCGGATACATCGCCGAATCCGTCGACACGTCATCTTCGCGTGCCTACATAGTCGGCCAGTTCTCTACGGCCAACGGCGGGACGCCAACGACCGGGGGAATCGCGGTAAGCAAGACGACCGGCCAGCTGATTCCCGGGTGGAGCGTTACGTCCAACCAGGCCATTCTCTCCGTCGCCGTGCAGGGATCGACCGTCTATGTGTCGGGCTACGACAGTTTCACCGGCAACGACGCCAGCGGGAATCCCACAACGCGCAACCACACCCAGGCGGTCGATGCGACCAGCGGGGCGGTGCTGCCATGGAATCCCAACCCCAGCGGCTACGTCTACACAGTGGTTCCCTACGGGTCGAGCGTCTATCTGGGCGGTCTCTTCGGTTCGGTCGGTGGTGAGGTGAGGTCGAGGGCCGCCAAGGTCGATGCGGTCACCGGCGCGCTGGAGAGCTGGAACCCGCTCTGCTCGGGCGAGGTGCCGACGATCAGCCCGTCGGCCTCCGGCGTTTTCGTGGGTACCAACGCAACGACGGTCGGTGGCACGCAGAGGATCGGCGCCGCGGCCGTTGACTCGAACAGCAACGTGACCGCCTGGAACCCGAGCCCCAATAGCCAGGTGCGCGACATCGCGGTCGACGGTTCCGACGTCTATCTCGCGGGTGCCTTTGACGAAGTGGGCGGCGACAGCCATATCGGGATCGCCAAGGTCAACAACACAAGCGGGGCGCCCTACTCGTGGAACCCCTCCACACCCCTCAACAACTTCGCCAACGCCGTCACGGTCAGTGGCTCGAGAGTCTACGTCGGGGGCGCCTTCGGCACGCCGAGGGTAAGGGCGGCAGCATTCAGCACCTCCAACGCGACCCTCGAATCCTGGAATCCGGGGGTCAATGGGAATTCCTTGACGGGGGCTGTCACGGACATCGTCGCCAGCGGCTCGAGCATCTACCTCTCCGGTGAGTTCGCGTCCCCCCGGAACTACCTGGCCGAGGTTGACCCCGCGACCGGAGAGGCCACGCTATGGGCGCCCGCCCTGAACGGTGCGGTCAATTCGATCGCGATCTCCGGCTCGTCGATCTACGCCGGCGGCTCTTTCTCGCAGGTCGGGAGCGACAACCGAAGCCGGCTGGCGCGGATCAGCCTGACGACCGGCCAGGCCGACTCATGGAACCCCGGCGCCGACGGCACCGTAAGGACGCTCGCCCTCTCGGGGTCCACCCTCTTCGCCGGAGGGGACTTCACCACGGCAGCCAGTGAGCCCCACAGCAATATCGCCGCGATCAGCACCTCTACCGGCTCGGCAGTCGCCGGCTGGGCGGAGGCCAATGCCTCGGTTCTGGCGCTCCAGGCGACCAGCCCCAACCTTTACGCCGGCGGCAGCTTCACGACGATCGGGTCGGAGTCGCGCAGGTATTCGGCGCAGATAGGCTTCGAGGGGACGGTCGGGCCACAGTGGCCGGCTCTCAGCCCGTTCGCGTATGCCCTTACGGTTACGAAGTCCGGGACCGGGTCGGGCTCAGTGACCTCCTCGCCGGCAGCGATCGACTGCGGCTCGAGCTGCTCGGCCTCATTTGCCGACGGAACGTCGGTAACGCTCACGGCATCACCGGCCTCCGAATCGACCTTCGCAGGCTGGAGCGGCGACGGTTGTTCGGGCACCGGCAGCTGCACGGTGACGATGAGCCAGGCCCGCTCGGTGACGGCCACTTTCGATGCCGGCTCAGGCCCTTCTCCCGTCGAACCCGACGTTGGCATCTCGATCAACAACGGTGCCAAGTACACAAACAACCGCAACGTTCGGCTGAAGCTCGTGTGGCCTCTGTCGTCAACGCTGGCGCGGATTGCAAACAACGGCGGGTTCGGCGATGCGCAGAACCGTGCGCTGGCAAGCAGCGTCAACTGGCGACTCTCCTCCTCCGGGCCTGAAAGCCGTCCGAAAACCGTCTACGTGAGGTTCTTAGGCTCCGGCACCGACTCGCAGACGTTCACCGACGGCATCATCCTCGACCGGACCGCACCTAAGGTCACAAGAGCGACGATGACCCGCGGCCGCACCGCCCGCGGCCTGCGTTCCTACGCAGTCTCGCTGCGCGGCAACGATGGAACCTCCGGCGTCTCAACGTTCCAGATCACAACAGACCGCTCGAAGCCGGGCAGCCTCAAGCGTTTTGACAGGTCATTCACGTACCGGTCGCGCTCGGCCAAGCCGAAGCTCTACGTTCGGATCCGCGACCGCGCCGGCAACAACAGTGGCTGGAAGCGAGTCAGCTGATGCTAGTGACGAGCAAGAGCTATAGCTTCAAGTAGCCACACCGCGCAACGCTCGCGCTTTCCCAAAACCGTTCCCACGAACACCCAGGAGCGGCGGAAACCCAAGCAAACAGGCGGGAATGCTCATTTCCCGCAACAGACTCGAAAACTGTTGTGCGGGTAACCCCTGTACCGAGGGTTCGAATCCCTCCCCCTCCGCTTACGCCCCGCAATCGCGGGCTGATGGCAACGCAACTGCCGCGTTCTACGGTGACATTCAGTAGTTTGCGCGTTAGAGAAACGTCCAAGTCATCTGTTGGCGCGCGACAACCGTCGCTCCACTGACCCTTGACACACCAACGCTGTTTGGAAATCGAGGATCAGGAATGATGAATTTGGCCGTGGGTTCTTCTTCACGTCGCTGCGCAAGCGTGCTGACGGGTCTTTGCGCATCGCTGCTCTGTGCAGCAACCTTCACAGGCTCAGCGCACGCCGCGTCGTCCATCTTTGCAACCACCGGCACCAGCCCGCGCGCGATCACGATTGATTCGGCCGGCAACGTCTACACCGCAAACATCGCCTCGAACGATGTGTCGAAGATCACGCCCGGCGGAACGTCAACGATCCTGGGCACCACCGGCAGCGCCCCGATCGGGATCACGGTTGATTCGGCCGGCAACATCTACACCGCCAACTACGACTCGGACAATGTGACAAAGATCACGCCCGGCGGTGTCTCCACCACCAACTGGGCCGCAACCGGCGCCAACCCGCAAGGAATCACAGTTGATTCGGCCGGCAACATCTACACCGCAAACCGCGGCTCGAACGATGTGACGAAGATCACGCCCAGTGGCGTCTCCACCACCAACTGGGCCCTAACCGGCAGCAGCCCGATCGGGATCACGGTTGATTCGGCCGGCAACATCTACACCGCCAACTACACCGCGCGCAATGTGTCGAAGATCACGCCCGACGGAACATCAACGATCCTGGGCGCCACCGGCACCAACCCGATCGGCATCACGGTTGATTCGGCCGGCAACATCTACACCGCCAACATCGCCTCGAACGATGTGTCGAAGATCACGCCCGACGGAACATCAACAATCCTTGCAACCACCGGCACCAACCCGCGCGCGATCACGATTGATTCGGCCGGCAACATCTACACCGCCAACTACGGCTCGAACGATGTGTCGAAGATCACGCCCGGCGGAACATCAACGATCCTGGGTACCACCGGCACCGACCCGATCGGGATTACGGTTGATTCGGCCGGCAACATCTACACCAGCAACGCTGGCTCGAGCGATGTGTCGAAGATCACGCCAGACGACACATCAACAATCCTTGGAACCACCGGCCTCGCCCCGGCCATGATTGCGATTGATTCGGCCGGCAACATCTACACCGCCAACCAGGGCTCGAACAATGTGTCGAAGATCACGCCTGATGGCACATCAACCGTCAACTGGGCCGAAACCGGCAACGCCCCGACCGGGATCACGATTGATTCGGCCGGCAACATCTACACCTCCAACCACGACTCGAACAATGTGACGAAGATCACGCCAGACGGCACGTCAACAATCCTTGGAACCACCGGCCACCAGCCGTACCGGATTGTGATTGATTCAGTCGGCAACGTCTACACCTGCAACAGCGGCTCGCACAATGTGACGAAGATCACGCCAGATGGCACATCAACAATCCTTGCAGCAACCGGCAGCAGTCCTTTTGGGATTGCGGTTGACTCGGCTGACAACGTTTACACCGCCAACAGCGGCTCGGACAATCTGACGAAGATCACACCCGACGGCACATCAACAACCATTGCAACGATCGGCAGCCGCCCGTTCGCGATTACGGTGGATTCCGCTGGCAACATCTACACCGCCAACCAAGGCTCGAGCAATGCGACGAAGACCACGCCCGACGGCACATCAACAATCGTTGGAACCACCGGCACCGGTCCGGGCGCGATTGCGCTTGATTCGGCCGGCAACATCTACACCGCCCAATACAACAGCAGTGACGTGTCGAAGATCACGCCCGATGGCATCACAACCAGCATTAGCTTGGGCGCGGGCGCCAATACGTACGGGCTTGTGCTTGATCCTGCCGGCAACATCTACACCTCCAACATCAGCACCGCCGATGTGACGAAGATCACGCCGAGCTCATACCCCGCTCCGCCTGCCAGGCCGGCGGCGCCTGCTGCTGTGACGGGCAACGGCCAAGCGACCGTCGCAGTTACAGCCAATCCGAAGTCGGCAGGCTTCGGTGCGCCGTCGTCCTACACCGTCACCGCGGTTCAAAACGCTTCGAAGCACTGCACCATCAGCTTCCTTCAATCATCGTGCGTGGTTAGTGGCCTAACTAACGGAACCTCTTACACGTTCACCGCGAAAGCCAAACTTGCGACCTGGCAGACCGCGGCATCAGCTCCATCGAACAGTGTCACCCCAACACCTGACCCAACACCCGACCCAACACCCGACCCAACACCCGACCCAACACCCGACCCAACACCCGACCCAACACCTGACCCAACACCTGACCCAACACCCGACCCAACACCCGACCCAACACCCGACCCAACACCCGACCCAACACCCGACCCAACACCCGACCCAACACCCGACCCAACACCTGACCCAACACCTGACCCGGATGTCGGAGTTTCGATCAACAATGGCGCTGAGTACACAAACAGTCCCAACGTTCAGCTCAACATCGTGTGGCCGCTCTCGTCAACGCTCGCGCGAATCGCAAACGACGGTGGTTTCGCCAATGCGCAGAACCGTGCGTTGACTCGCACCGTTACTTGGCGGCTCTCATCCTCGGGCCCTGAGCGCCTGCCAAAGACGGTCTACGTTCGCTTCCCCGGTTCAAACAACGCCTCGCAGAGCTTCACCGACGACATCATTCTCGACCAAACGGCGCCGAAGATCACAAGCGCTGCGATGAAACGAACAAGCTCCTACCGCGGGCTTCGCTCCTACGCAGTATCGCTCCGAGGACTCGATCAAGTGTCGGGCGTCGCTTACTACCAAACGACGACCGACCGCTCCAAGCCAGGTCGACTAACGGCCTATGACAAGTACTTCACTTACCGCTCGCGCTCTACCAACCCAACGCTCTACCTACGCGTCCGTGACAGGGCCGGCAACAACAGCGGCTGGACAAAACTGCGGACAGCAAAGCCCTAACGGGCCGACCCGCTGAAGGTTCGTCGCCGCGACGAGCCACCCGGAATCCGCGTCAACTGAACGAGACGAGAGCACTCCCTCGTGATGAAGCGAATATTCACCGTGAGCAGCAAGAGCTACCGCTTCAAGTAGCCGCACACCGGGTAGCGCTACTGCGTGCCGGTTGCAGGAGCAGCTGGCGCCGTAGTCGGCGCGCCAAGCCCCGGCACCGTTGCAAGCTCGTTGATCGCGTCGATGATCGCGTCGGTAACAATCGTTGCGCCCTCTGGCTCGTAGTGGATTCCGTCGGAGCTGCGGGCGCGCTGGAGCTGACCGGAGGCGTCAGGGAGGAAGTCGGCGTAGTTGCCCTTGGCGTCCTTCAGCTTGTCGAAGAGATCTACGTAAGCGACCAACCCCTTGCGCTTTTCGGCCTCGCTCTTCTGAATCGCGTTCATCTTCGCCCAGCGCGCTGCGAGCGCCGGGTCGCGCGGGATCGGCAGCCCGAGCATCACAAGCTGGCCACCCTTCGCGGTGATCGAATCCATCACGCCGGCGACGCGCCGCGTGTACTCGGCAAGCCAGGCCGGAGTTCCGAACTCCTCGGCGCCGGCAACACCGGTGAAGCCGAGCCCGTCGTTGGCGCCGAAGGTCGCGACCGTCATGTCCGGCCTGAGCGCCTTGATCTGCTGGGGCAGATAATCGAACCAGTTGAAGATTTCAGGCTGAACGAGGCCGGTGGCGGCGTGGGCGTCTGTCACGCCAAGCGGCTTGATCGCCGGATTGGTGGAGATCTTGTCGAGCAGCACCGGGCCGGGGTCGGTGATCAGCGAATCGCCAGTCAAGTAGAGCCCCATCGGCTTGGCGGCCGAGTAGACCGGCTTCGTTGGCGCGGCCGGAGCGGCCGGGCCTTTCGCGGTGATCGCCAGCTTGCCGACGAGCTTGTCGTCGCCGCTGCGGCCTAGCGCGGCCTTCAGCAACGCGCGCGGCTGATCGATCTGGAGGATGCCGCTAACCCCAGCGAGGCCGGCGGTCAGCGTCCCCGCAATGTCGCGGCCGATTCCCGGCCCCTGTGACAAGGCTTGCTTGTGCATCCCCTGCGCGTTCAGCAGCGCTGCAACGACAAGGCCGATGAAGAGCGCCACGAGCACATGGCCGGCCGGCATCGTTCGCCGCCGCGGGTCCTGTGCTGGAAGGCCGTGTTCGTCCATTAGAACTGGAAGTAGATGAACGGGGCGACGCCCGCCGGGCCGAGGACATTGATCACCATCAGCAGGACTCCGGCTGCGGCGCCCTGCGCGTAGTAAGGGAATCGACTAACCCGGGCCTGAAAGTCGGCCCAGAAGTTGACCGGCAGGAACTGAATCCCGATCCCCGTCGCAACGGCGGCAAGAACACCGAGCGAGATCGCCGGCGAACCCTGCCCCCAGCCGGTGAAGAGCCGCTCGATCACGCCGAGTGCTTGGCTGAAAGTTTCAGCGCGGAAGAAGATCCAAGCGAAGCAGACGAAGTTGAAGGTGATCAGCCAAGCCAGCCATTTGCGCATCGGCGGCTTTCCGGCGGCGGTGCGGCGGCCGCGGGCCAGCCGCTCGACGATCAGCGCGCTTCCGTGCAGCGCGCCCCAGAAGAGGAAGGTCCAGTTGGCGCCGTGCCAGAGGCCACCGATCACCATCGTCAGCATCAGGTTGCGTTCAGTTTCGAACTGGCTGCCGCGGTTGCCGCCGAGCGGGATGTAGAGGTAATCGCGCAGCCAGCGCGAGAGCGTCATGTGCCAGCGGCGCCAGAAATCCTGAACCGAGGTGGCGCGGTATGGGCTGTTGAAGTTGTCGGGGAAGCGGAAGCCGAGCAGCAGCGCAACGCCGATCGCGATCGTGCTGTACCCGGCGAAGTCGGCGAAGATCTGGACCGCGTAGGCGTAGATCGCCAGCAGCACCTCGGGCGCGCTATGCAGCTTCGGTGAGCCGAAGACCGGGTCGACGAGCTTGGCGCAGGTTGATGCCAGCACAACCTTTAGGAAGAGGCCGCCGAGAATCAAGGCAAAGCCGCGCGTGGCATCAACTTCGCGCGGGTCGGGCGGATTGTCGAACTGCGGAATCAGCTCAGCCGGGCGAACGATCGGCCCGGCGACGAGATGCGGGAAGAAGGAGAGGAAGACGGCGAAGCGCGAGAGTGAAACCGGCTCGTAGGTGCCGCGCCAAGTGTCGATGATGTAGCTGAGCGCCATGAAGGTGTAGAACGAGATGCCGATCGGCAGCACGACGGCAACGAAGCCGGGATCGAGCTGAATGCCGAGCGTTCCGGCAGCGTCTTGGGCCGAGCCTGCGAAGAAGTTCCAGTACTTGAACCAGCCGAGGAAGGCGAGGTTGCCGGCGATCCCGACCCAGAGCAGCGCCTTGCGCGCCCGCGGCGCTTCGGCCTTGAAGATCCTCACCGCGATCAACTGGTTGAAGAGCGTCGAACCGGCCAGCAGCAACACAAACCATGGGTCCCACCAGGCGTAGAACAGGTAGCTGGCGACCAGCATCATGATCCGCCAGTTGCGCGGGTTGTGCATCGTCAGCCAGTTCAGCGGCAGGACGATCAGGAAGAAGATGGCGAAGGTGACTGTTGGGAAGAGCACAGCGGTCCAGTGGTTTGATTCTGTTGATTCAACTGCGGTGTTCCCGCAGCCGAGAGCTAGAAGCGTAAAGCGCGGCTCGGCAGCGGCAGGCCTGCAGCGCATAGAGTTGGTCCCGTGAGCGCAGCAGTCACAGAAAGCACCACTGAGGGCCACGCAACGCTGACGCTGAGCTCAGCGAACGGCGCGCTCGAAGCGGTCTACGCGCCGGGCGTTGGAATGGTCTGCTGCTCGCTGCGCCATCACGGCGAGGAGCTGCTTGGGCAGCGCGGTGGGCTCTCCGCTTACGCAGCGAAGGAATCAACCTTTGGCATCCCGCTGCTCTACCCATGGGCCAACCGGCTGGCAGCGATGAGCTACTCGTTCGACGGCGTCGACGTGACGCTCAGCGCCGACGAGTCGCCGCTCCACTTCGACTCCGCCGGATTGCCGATGCACGGCCTGCTCGGCGCCTCGCCATATTGGGAGGTAGTCGAGGCCGGGGCGTCCGACGGCGCCGCGCTGCTGCAGGCGCGGCTCGACTTCTCAGCCCACGACGAGCTGGCACGCGCCTTCCCATTCCGCCACATGCTGGAGCTGGAGGTGCGGCTCGACGACAACTCGCTCAGCATCGCGACGACGGTGATTCCAACCGGCGACAGCAACGTTCCGATCGCATTCGGCTTCCATCCCTACCTCGCACTCCCCGGCGGCTCGCGCGACGGCGTCGAGATTGAGCTGCCGGTAACGCGCCACGCGCTGCTCGAGCCAAGCGGAATTCCAAGCGGCGAGCATGAGCCGGCCAGCGGCGCCCGCGCTCCCCTTGGCGATCGCGCCTTCGACGATCTCTTCGACGAGCTGAGCCAGCCGCCGCGCTTCACTCTCAGCGGCCCGGGCCACGAGATTGAGCTCGAGTTTGAGGGCGGCTACCACTTCACTCAGGTCTACGCCCCGCCGGATCAACCGTTCATCTGCTTCGAACCGATGACCGCGCCAACGAACGCGCTGATTAGCGGCGACCGGCTGGCCAGTGTCGCTCCCGGCGAACAGTTCAAAGCGGTCTTCAAGATCACCGTTGGCAGCTAGCGGCGGCTATGCTCGGCCGATGAGAAATCGCGTAGCTTCAATCGCAGCCGTACTGATCGCAGCAGCGGCCATCGCTGGCTGCGGTGCCTCGAGCTACGCCGCAGACGGTTCGGCCAGCGACGTCAACGCCGAGGGCACAACGCTCGTCACACGCCTTCTTGAGGACGTCAAGACGAAGAACACCGGTGATCTTGAGAAGTTCCTCACGCCCAACTGGCTGCTCCAGCGCGCGACCGGCGCTCCGCTGACGAAGAGCGAGTTTATTGACGGCCTTCCCGACCTCACCTCGTACTCAATCTCGAACGTCAAAGCGCTGCAGTACGAAGACTCGATGGCCGTCAGCTTCACGGCGACAACCGACCTAGTCGTTGACGGCACGAAGTTCCCCGGCACTCCGGCGCCGTACCTGAGCTCGTTCATCAAAGTTGGCGACGAGTGGTACCTGCTCAGCCACGCAAACCTGAACAAGCCGAAGTAGTCGGCCGATGCTGACGCTCGCCGAGCTCGCGCAGCTTGTCGGAGAGCACGCCGACGAGATCGCCACCCCCGTCGCCGGGTTCGACATCGGCGGTAGAGAGTTCGACTTTGACGCTGCGCCCGCGATCATGGGCGTCGTCAACATGTCGCGCGACTCGTGGTACCGCGAGAGCGTTGCGCCTTCGGTCGAGTCGGCAATCGCGCGCGGCCGCGTACTGGCAGCGCAGGGCGCCGACCTGATTGACATCGGTGCAGAGTCAACGATTCTCGACGCCGAGCGCGTTGGCGCCGACTCGCAGATTGAGCAGCTCGTGCCGGTAATCGAGGCGCTGCGCGCCGACGACATCCTCGTCTCGGTCGAAACCTACGAACCGGCCGTAGTCGAGGCCTGCCTGAAGGCCGGCGCCAACCTGCTGAACCTCACCGGCACTGCCCACCACGAGGAGATCTTCGCGCTGGCAGCTCAGTACGACGCTGCGATCGTGCTCTGCTTCGTGCAGGGCGAGAACGTGCGCGAGGTCGGTGCCGTCACTTTGGAGGGCGACCCGCTACCCGAGCTGATCGCCCACTTTGAGCCGCGGATCGCTGCCGCTCGCGCAGCAGGAGTGGAGCGGCTGTTCGTTGATCCGGGCCTCGGCTTCTACTACTCGAACCTTGAGGACGGCGACGAGCGTGTGCGCCACCAGGCACGGATCTTCATCAACACTTTCCGCCTGCGTGTGCTTGGCCTGCCGGTCTGCCATGCACTTCCGCACGCCTTCGACTACTTCGAGGACGAGGTCCGCAGCGCCGAAGGCTTCTTCGCCGTGCTCGCCTCGCTTGGCCAGACGAGCCTCTTCCGCACCCATGAAGTGCCTCGCGTGCGTGCGGTGCTGCGCACAATCGGCGCGATCAACGGCGCTTAGGGGCAGAGCGCCAGCGCGACGCCCTCTTCACCACTCGGTGAGATCTCAAGCGTCAGCAGTTCGAGGCCCGCAGCGACGATGATCGCCTCGAGCCCGGCGGGCGTGTGACGGGCCGAGCGCAGCAGTCGGACCGGCTCACCGGCAGGCAAGCTGACGGCGCCAGCTTCAAGCTCCAGCTCCAGATCAACTGACGGCTCAAGCCAAGCTCCGATCGCCGCCTGCGCGCCGGCGCCGGGATCATCGAGCGGCCCAACCGTGATCTCCGCCTGACCCTGTTCGATCCCCGCGTCTTCGCAGAGCGCCCAGAGCCAGTCGCGTGTCGGCGCGTTGTCGTACTGCGCCGCAATCCGCTCCAACGCGCCGTCCTCGCCCGGCAGCAGGTTGGCGCTGACGGCCAGCATGTCGCCGGAGCGCAGCAACGCCAGTGCCGCCGCGATCGCCGGGAAGGCGTCGATCCCCGGCAACATTCCATAGAGCGTGATCACGCGGGTGCCGGGCGCCTCGCCGACCATCTTCGGCAGATCGTCTGCGGCGAGGGCGAGGTCGCAGACGATTGGGCGGCGCAGCAGCGCGCCCCCGGCGCCGCTCAACGCGTCGGCCGCGATCTGCAGCAGCGGCAGGCTTACGTCAACCGGCGTCGCCGTGACCGGGCCGCCCGGCGGCAGCGCTTCAAGCAGCCGACGCTCCTTCGCTCCGTCGGCGCAACCGAGGCCAATTACGTGCACGCCGCTCTCATCGAGCCGCTCGCCGATCAGCGCATTGACGGCGTCGTAGGCCTGCATCCCATCGCTCTCGTCGCGGGCCGGCGAGAAGGCCACGGCGATTCCACGCCAGAGTCGCGCTTGGCGGGCGCTGATGTAGTGCTGGCGCGTTGCCACTTCGCCGCCAGCCAAGCCCTCACGCAGCTCTGCAGCGAGAGCTGCCGGGTGGACGCTGCGATGAACGCAGACGTCAATAAACGACGGGCCTTCGGGAATGCTTGCCACAAGGCGAGAATAGGGATCGGGACCAAGGCAGGCCGCGCCGCAGCGGCCAGCGTGGCAAGCTTCCGTGAGTACACGCAAAACGACTTCAGGAGAAAACAGAAATGGGCGTTCTTGACGACAAGGTGGCGATTGTCACCGGCAGCGCACGAGGCATCGGCCGGGCAACGGCGG
>WLNV01000149.1 GCA_009699615.1 Actinomycetota bacterium | reverse complement strand
TTCCGAAGGGCAAGGTCAATAACGCGCTCGTCGCCAACGTTGACTTGTCGCCAACGATTGTTGCCGCGACGGGTGCGAAGCCGCTGCGGGCGACCGACGGGATGTCGCTTTTCTCGGTGATGAAGAACCAATCCAAGGGTCGCACGGCAATTCCGCTTGAGGCGACGCGCAAGCTATTCGTCAAGCCGGGCGCGTTCCCGAACCCTGAGGACACGCCTTACTACGGCGTTCGCACGAAGGATTGGATGTACGCCAAGTACCTCGAGACCGGCGATCAAGAGCTCTACGACATGGTTCGCGACCCGGCGCAGATGAACAACCTTGCCAAGAAGCCCGGCTACTCGAAGCAGCTTGCCGCGATGGCCAAGCTCGCGCTGCAGCTGAAGACGTGCAAGGGCAAGGCCTGCGTTCGTTAGAGCAACGCGCCTCGAGTCTGATGAGTGATGTCGCCGAACTAATTTCGACCGCAAAGCGGCTGAGTGGCGATGACGGGATCCACGCGGCCGGGATCTTTGCCTTGAAGGATCAATATCTCAAGCTCGCGCTGTGGGGGACCTTTGGCGGAGTTGTCGGCGGGGACGTAGGCGAGCTAGTGGGCTCCGTTGCCGGCAATACGGGAGCCGCAGTCGGGGGCTCAGGCGGCAACGCAGTTGGCACCGTCGCGGCGCAGAACAACGAACGAATGCACGCAGCGCAGCAGCAGGGCTTCGATTCCTACCGCCTGCTCATCGCCGTAAGCGACTCGCAGATCCACCTGCTCGACCAGAATTTCTCCGCGCTTGGCGTGTCGCAGACGGCTGCTCAGACGGGCACAACAAAGCTGTACTACTCGATCGATCGCGCCTCCGTCGAGGTGAAGATCAAGAAGTTTGGACTTAGTCGACGGGTCTACATCAAGCATCTGGAGACTGGAGAGACACTGGGGCTCCAGGGCAACGTCTCGCCGCTTTCGTCGGTTTCGAACGGCGACAAGACGGTGCTAGAAGCTCTCAACGCTTGAGACGCGTGGTCCTATGCCCGGTTGCGGAGCACGCTTGTGGGATGCCGGAGGAGGGACTCGAACCCCCGACACGCGGATTATGATTTGGCCGGCGGATCACCTCGAGGCGTTCGGACTTCTTCGAAGAAATCACCTAGTTGTCCCTAGTGGGAATGCTGGCGACTATTTGTGGATTGTGCCGTCGGGCATCGTGGCGCCGGTCAGGTCGGCGTCGGTCAGGTCCGCAGACTCCAGGTTCGCGCCGCGCAGGTCCGCGTCGGTCAGGTCCGCAGACTCCAGGTTCGCGTAGCGCAGGTTCGCGCCGCGCAGGTTCGCGCGGTTCAGGTCCGCGCTTCGCAGGTTCGCGCCGTGCAGGTTCGCGCGGTACAGGTTCGCGCGGTACAGGTTCGCGCCGGTCAGCTGCGCGCGCAGGTCCGCGCCGCGCAGGTTCGCGCCGCGCAGGTCCGCGGCGTGCAGGCTCGCGCGGCCCAGGTCCGCGCGGCTTAGGTCCGCGTTGCGCAGGTCCGCGTCGCGCAGGTCCGCGGCGTGCAGCTCCGCGCGGTACAGGTTGGCGCGGTACAGGTCCGCGCCGGTTAGGTTCGCGGCGTGCAGGTTCGCGTAGCGCAGGTTCGCGCCGTCCAGGTCCGCGCGGTACAGGTTCGCGCGGTGCAGGTCCGCGTAGCGCAGGTTCGCGCCGTCTAGGTTCGCGCCGTGCAGGTTCGCGCCGGCACAGTCGGTGTTGGGACGTATCTCGCAGCCGTTGACGGTGCGCGCCTGCGCTGAGCCAGCGAGCAGCGCGACTGATAGAAGTGACAGACAAAGAACCTTCGCAAATGAACGCATTGCGGCAAGGTACTGGTTCCGCTCGACACGTGCGCCGGATCAGCGCGCCCGGCCTGCCGTCCCGATTTCTGCTGGCACTTTGCTGGCACCCCCCCGATCTGAGGGCGGCCAGGCGGCTCTCGATCGCTTGATTCTCAGTCTTTACGGTATGCCGGAGGAGGGACTCGAACCCCCGACACGCGGATTATGATTCCGCTGCTCTAACCAGCTGAGCTACTCCGGCGGGAGGCGATGATCGTACCGAAAGAAACCGCTTGGCCTGCGGTAGGGCAAGTAGCGTTGCTGCGTGCGAGCAGATAGCCAAGCCGTTCAGTGGCGCCTACGGGCAACGACCTTCCTCTCCAGCTTCGACCGCTTTGCGATCCCGCCGCTGCTCGTGCCAATCAGTCACGCCTTCGGCGTGCCGCTCGGCACAGCGGCTCTGGTAGCGAGCGCCTACTTCATTGCGTACGGATTGAGCCAGCCGTTCTGGGGCGCACTTTCGGACCGTGTTGGTCGCGTAAAGGTGATCCGGTTCTCGATCGTCGCCGGTGGGATCTGCTGCGTCGTTGCTGCGATCTCTCCAAGCTTCACGGTACTGATCGTCTCGAGGACGGTCAGCGGAGTCCTCTTCGCTGCGATCGTGCCGACGGTCGTCACCTACATCGGCGACACCGTTGACGTAAAGCATCGCCAGCACGCGTTGACGCTGACGATTGCGTCCGCTTCGGCCGGCATCGCGGTAGCAACGATCATCGGCGGGCTCTGCGCACAGCTGCTCAGTTGGCGCGCTGCATTTCTCGCCACTTCTGTACTGGCACTCGCACTTTCGCTTACGTTGACGAGGATCCCCGAACCTGTCCGCGTGCCTTCACCGCACACCTACGTGGCCCTTGCCGTCAACGCGCTTAAGCAGCGGTGGGTGCTGGTCGTGCTCGTGATCGGCTTCATCGAGGGCGCGGTGATCCTCGGCTCACTGACATTCATCTCCGCTTCTCTCCAGCAGCAGGGAGTCGGTTCCGCAGTGGCCGGTTCCGCAGCGGCCGGTTTCGGGATCGCGAACGTCTGCTGCGTTCCTGTCGTCACGCGGGCAATTCGACGCTTCGCCTCTCCTCTCATGATTGCCGCCGGGTCTGCTCTCGCCGGGGCTGGGCTTCTCGTTGCCGCCGCTGACACGGTCATCGCCACAGCGATCGTCGCTGCCCTCGCCCTGGGCGCAGGGTTCGGCTTCCTTCACCCAACGATGCAGCTCTGGGCGACGCAGGTCAACGCGCAGGCGCGAGCGGTGACGGTCTCGTTCTTTGCGGGGTCGGTCTTCGTTGGTGGCGCGGTCGCAAGCGCCGCGGCTGCGCCTCTTGCCGACGGCGGTCACTTCAGCGCAATCTTCCTTGGAGCGGGTGTGCTTGCGTTCCTTCTGGCGACCGTCGCTGCCTGGCTCCGGTCGCGGTACGTCGGTGCGTCACGTTCCGACAACGAGGTGACCGGGCCTGCTCCGGTTTCGCTCTGAGAGGGCGCTTCCGCTTATTTCGCTGACGGCTGAGGACGCCACCAAAGCGCCTGTGGCTTACCGGAGGCACGATTGATCGCAACTCCGACAATCGTGACCACGAGGACTCCAACAAAGACCGATACCCAGTCGCGTGGATCCTTCAAGAGTCCCGCGGCGATGATCATCGCCGCCGCCAATGCAGGCACGTGAAGCGCGCGCAGCGCGATGATCCCACCGATTCCGAGCGCCACTGCGACGACTAGCGCCCCTGCCCGCGTCCAGCTCAGGTCCGTCAGATCCGTTGGGACATTGATCAGTCCAAAGACGGCGAGCGCAACTATTCCAGCGACGATTGCGACGGCAGTTGCGAAGAGAATATTGCGCGGGTGGGCTTGCTCTGACAGGGGGAAGCCGACGATGATGAAGATCGTTGGTCCCACCGATGGGACGACGAACGGTTCGCTCGCGACTACGGCGAGCGCGCAGAGCATCGCAGTGAGGAAGGTGCCGACTACGAGGATGTAGAGCGACCCTGAGCGGTACGGAACGCTGACGTCGTTAATCGTCGCCCGCCGAGGGAGGATGTCGGAGATGTTGGAGTAGTGGCGGCTCACGGGGCGCAAGCTTAGCCCGGCTAGGGTCTTCGGCGTGCAACGAGCTGACAACGCAGGCAGTGGCGCCGAAGCAACCATTGAGGTCGAGGGCCTAGAACGCATTTATCCGGGCGGGCTGCGTGCCGTCGATGGCGTTGATCTAGCCGTGTCGGCGGGCGAGATCTACGGATTCCTTGGTCCGAACGGAGCCGGCAAGTCGACGACCGTTCGGATTCTCACGACCTTGCTCCGTCCCTCCGGTGGCTACGCGCGCGTAGCCGGTTTTGATGTCGTTGAGCAGGCGTCGCAGGTACGCCGCTCGATCGGCGTCGCACTGCAAGAAGCGGCGCTAGATCCTTTGATGACGGGCCGCGAGTTGCTGCAACTTCAAGGTGCGCTGCACGGGCTAAGGCGGCCGGAGTCGAAGCTGCGCGCCTCCGAACTACTTGAACGAGTCGATCTGGTCGCCGCTGCCGATCGGCTGCTGAACACCTATTCCGGGGGCATGCGGCGCCGCCTCGACCTAGCGATGGCACTTGTTCACCGGCCTAGCGTGCTCTTCCTCGACGAGCCGACGACCGGGCTCGACCCAGTGAGTCGGTCCTCGCTCTGGAATGAGTTGCGGAATCTCAACGACGAAGGCACGACGATCTTTCTGACGACGCAGTACCTCGAGGAAGCTGAACAGCTCGCTGATCGCGTCGGCATCATCGATCACGGAAAGATCGTCGCCGAAGGGACGCCCCAGGAGCTTGGACGGCTTGTCGGCGAGCCCGGCCTCTACGTGAAGCTGATTGACGGGTCACAGAGCGACCGCGCGCGTGAGCTTCTCGCCGTTCACGGGGCCGTCAGCGACCGTGCTGCCGGCGGTCTAACAATCCGAACGGCCCTCGGTGCGAGGGCAATCGCGCCGATCGTCCGCACGCTCGACGAAGCACAGATCGAAGTCGATGCCGTTGAGGTTGAGGAGCCGACGCTTGATGACGTCTTCCT
>WLNV01000148.1 GCA_009699615.1 Actinomycetota bacterium | reverse complement strand
GGCTCGTCGTCGTCAGGTTGATGACCGGAGCGGTTGCCGCAGTCCCGCGAAAGGTGACTTCAAGCCGACCGAAACGCATCCTGCGCGTCTTCCCCAGCAGCGGATGGCTGACGATCTTGTTGCTGGACGGCGCGCCAACCGCTGAACGGACTTGGCTGGCGACCATCCCGATTTTCACGCCGCTCAACGACTTCTGAGGAACCAGCCCCGGCACACGGGCTGGAGCAGCGCCGACGAGCAGCGCCATCGCCGAGGCGATCAGGAACGCTGGGATAACCGTCCTGCGAAGAGTCTGCATTCGTCAATCATTACCGCTGCGCCCGACCGATGCGCCATTAGCCGCTCTGTGACTACCCGTCGCTCCCAGCGCCTGTGATGCCGTCGTCGGTCTCAGGCGTCAATCGCCCGGAACCGGCAGCTCGTGCCGTTGGGCCACCACCGCGACCGCGCAAGATGAACGCGAACGCCACCGCGAGCAACGCGCCGGCCGCCGGGCCAGCCAGATACGCCCAATAGCTCCCGAAGTTGCCGAGCACCAGATCGGGGCCAAACGAGCGCGCCGGATTCATCGAGGCGCCACTTATCGGGGCGGCCCAAAGCCCTGCGAGAGCGATGTAGCCGCCGACCGCTAGAGCGCCGATCGAGCCGACGTTCTGGGCGCCGGACGCGGTTCCAAGGATCGTGCTGACCAAGCCGAGCGTCAGCACCATCTCAATAAGCATTGCCTGCCAAGCCTCGTAGCCTGCGCCCGGCTCGGTCGCGCCGAGGTTTCCGACATCGCCAAGCACGGCGCGCAGGAAGAGACAGGCGAGGGTTGCGCCGACCAGCTGGACGAGGATGTAGCCGGGGACGCGACGCCAGGCGAAATCATGGCGCAGCGCGAATGCGATCGAAACCGCAGGGTTGAGGTGCGCTCCAGAGACCGAACCCATGAAGAGAATGATCGCCATCACCATCAAGCCCGGGGCCACCACGGCTGCTGCAAGCGTCACCTGATCGCTGGCTTCGGCATGAAGCATTCCGCCTCCCGCAGCGACCAGGACGAGCAGAAAGGTTCCGAATAGCTCGGCGAAAAGTCTCCGCCATTCGAGCGTCGGATCATCAAACTGGTTGAGATCCGGGTAGGCGACAACGAGCGCCTCACGGCGCGTTACTTTCGACTTCGACGACTGGTCGAGCTCAGGCACCTACCTAGCGAACCAGCACGGCCGGACGAGTGGGTCAAGCCTGGCTAGGCACCTCGGCGGCGACGGAGGAAGACGGCCAGCGCGACACCGGCGATCAGTGCTGTGCCATTCACGAAATCAGCGATGTAAACGCTAGCGCCGGCGATGTTAAGGCCGCCGTTGATAACGGCAAGGAATGAGATCGCGACAACGCTGCCCCAGACGTTGTAACGCCCCGGCTTGATAGCGGCAGCACTAAGGAATGCTGCAGCGAATGCTGGAAGCGTGAACGTTTCACCAACGCTTGGTGCCGCTGCACCGGCGCGCGCGACTTGAAGGACACCGGCGAAGCCAGCGAGCAGACCGCCGACCACAAAGCAGCTGAACAGCAGCCAATTGGTGCGAAGTCCAACGAGCTTCGCTGCTTGCCTGTTGGCGCCCATCATGTAGAGCTGTCTCCCGTACGGCGTGTACGTCAGCAGGTAATAGACGATCGCCGCAATCACAAGAGCGATCAAGAGAATCACCGGTATCCCGAAGATCGACTCGCTTCCGACACTGAGCCAACTGTCGGGGAGGCCTTCAGTTATCGACTTGCCGCCCGTCTTGTACTGAACGATGCCATGGATGATCACCGACACGCCGAGGGTTACGATCACCGCGTTGACGCCAACTCGAGTAACGAGCAGACCGTTGACGACACCCACAACACCGCCCGACACTAGGCCGGCGATTACCGCCACGATCAGCGGCAGTCCAGCTGCCATCACGCTTGCTGACACGACCGACGCCAAACCGAGGTTGGCCCCTACCGAGAGGTCGAACTCGTCGCAGATGAGGGGTATGAGAACCGCCAAGGTTGCGACTATCAAGACCGCCTGACCTCCGGCGATGGCTTGGAAGTTCGCCGCCGTTGGGAAGACGCCAGAAGTGGCTGGCAGCTCGGAGAAGAGGACGGCGACAAGCAGCGCCAAGAACAGCAAGGTGTATGCCTCTATGGCGGCGGACATCCGCCCCTTCGATTTCTCGCGAGAGCCAGTCAGCGCGGCGCCGTCAGCGGGCATATCCTCAGCTGTGTTCGGGCCGGATTCAGCAGATTCAGACACTTAGCACCTCCGTGCCGAAGCCCAGTCGTTCGAGGTTCTCGGGAGTCAAGTCACTCCCAGAAACGGTCTCGGTCGTACGTCCTTCAACAAGCACCACAACCCTGTTGCACATCAACACAAGCTCCTCTAGATCGGATGAGACGACCAACACGCAAAGACCTTCTGCCGCAGCCATCCGGATTGTTTCGTGGATGGCAGCTCGCGCGGCAAAATCGACGCCCTGTGTCGGCTCGTCGAGCAGCAACACGTCCGGATTTCCTCGAAGGCAGCGAGCAACTATTGCCTTCTGCTGGTTGCCTCCCGACAGGGTCTGGAACAGAGCCTCCTCGGAGGCAGCCTTGATCCCGTTATCAGAAATTATTTGCCTTACCTGAGTTCGTTCAGCCCGATGGTGAAGGAAGCCTTTCCGCCAGCATCGCCCGGTAGTCGTCGCGACGATGTTCTCCGTCAAGCTCAGCGGCAGGAAGGCCGCATCCAGCACCCGGTTCTCGGGCACCAGAGCAACCGCGTCATGAGGCTTGCCGGCTCTCCACTTCAGCGGTTCCCCGTCCAGCTCAATTGAGCCCGATTCCGGCTCTTGTACACCAAGCACCATCTCGAGCAACGATGAGCGTCCAGCGCCGACGAGCCCCGCCACTCCGACGATCTCACCCGAGCCGACGGAAAGGCTCGCTCCCTTGACGGGCCCGCCAACTAGATCTGTGAGAACGAGGCGCTCGTCCAGTACCGAGGCGTCGATCACGTGAGACGAGGCAGCGCTGAGCAGTTCCTCCTCACTGACCCCGACGATCATCTCAACGAGCCGATCATGTCGAATCTCACTGGCTCCAAGCTGACCGACTACCCGTCCATCACGGAGCACTGTTGCCCGCGAAGCGAACCCGGGCAGATCTCCTAACCGGTGCGTGACGTACATGACCATTGTTCCTCTCTCAGCGAACCGGACCACCGCTGCGTGCAGACGGTCAACATCAGCTGCGGAGAGTGATGCGGTTGGCTCATCGAGGATCAAGATCCCACCGTTTGAGTCATCCTGATCTTGCAGCACTCTCGCAATCGCAACCATCTGCCTTGTGACCGGACGAAGTTCCTCCAACAGCTGATCAGGGCCAGCGTCAATGTCGAACTCTGCAAGCAGCTCCCGCGAATGCTTCCGAGCAGCCCGCCAGTCGATCCGTCCTCCGAACGCCTTCGGGAACCCAACGCCGGCTGCGAGATTCTCCGTCACTGTGAGCGACCCGAATGTCGAGCCCTGCTGATGAAGACAACGTATTCCCCACTCGTGTGCTTGGGCAGGGGTCGCTTCCGAGGCTGGAGCCACCGTCTCTCCGATCGAGAACGTGCCGCTGTCTGCGATTTCAACGCCAGTGATTGTCTTGATCAGGGTTGATTTGCCCGATCCGTTACCGCCGCATAGCGCGTGAATCTCGCCCGGCAGCAGCTCGATATCCACTCCATCGAGCGCAACTGTCGGGCCGAACCTCTTGGTAACCCCTTCGACTCTAAACGTCAACTCCGTACTCCGGCATTGGCTCGACCGCGCGCGGTCGCCTAGCCGACCCCCCAAGTCTTCAGGTAGACGCCCTTGAAATCGAGCGGCGGCTCCCAGCGACCTTCGGCGGGGACGTTTGTTGTCTTGTCATAGGCTTGGAGACCCATCCCTGAAGGCGCTTGCTTCTCGCCATTCATAATGCGATTCAGAGTGTCGACCGTGGCGTAGGCCTCCCATCCCTGAGGGATCCCAACGCCGGCCCCCTGGATTGCCCCGCTTCGCAGCTCCGTCATCGTTGATGCCTGACCCTCCGCAGTTGCGACGAACAGGCTCTTTGCTCGCCCGGACGTTCGGATCGCGGCGTCTGGCCCGAGGGCGAGCATGTCGTAGACGACGTAGACGGCGTTGGCATCTGGGTTCCGAACAAGCGCCTGCTGGACCTTCTCCTGAAGCTTGGGCCCGATATCCGCCACCGTGAACTCGACCTCTTGGGCTACTTCGCAGCCAGCACATGACTTCTTGAGCTCAGCTTTGAAGCCTGCCAACGTAGGCATCATCATCGGGAAGTCAACCTGATTGATCGTGATGACCTTCGCCTTCGCGTCTGTGCCCACGATCACGTTGGTGGCTTGGGCGGCACCGTACTGGGTCCACCAAGCCGGAAATTCTCCTTGGGTGTAGCTGACGATGTCGGAGAACAGAGTCTCCCCACAATCATCCAACGCTTCAGCGGCGACCGTGGGGATGTTCGCATCCTTAGCCGCAACCAATCCGGCCTTCGAAATCGAGCAATCCATTGAGTAGGATGCGATTCCATCCGCGCCAGCCGCGACGGCCTGCCGGTAGCCTTCCGTAATACGGGAGGGGTCGAGCTTCGTGTCGTAGAGCGTTGTACCCCATCCCAGAGCCTTCGCGGCTTCGACGGTCTGAGCTGCCGGATAGCTGCAGCTCGGGATCGACTGGCTACAGGAGAGAACCCAGATGTTCTTGCCCGCTTTCGGCTTGGGACCAGAGGTAGGTGGCGACTCGTAGCCAACTCCCTTTGCGGACATCAAAGCTGATTGATCACTCTTGACCTGAGCAGAGACGTCCGCCGAGGATGTGGAACTGGATGAGCT
>WLNV01000147.1 GCA_009699615.1 Actinomycetota bacterium | reverse complement strand
GCTCCTGGCTGCCGCTGCTAGCGGATCCGGGATCAGCGCAGCTTTGCGTGGCAGTGCGCAGGCAGCGCCGGTCGGCTTGCCGGCCGCTACCGCCCGCTCGACGCAGTCGAGCGTGTTTCGACCGGCGCGTGGGTTGTCGCGCAGCACGACTATGTGTTTGATCGACGCTGGTAGCAGCTTGAAGCCGTCCAGGTAGCCCTTGACTTCGCTGTCGAATCGGATCGAACTCTTGCCGGTGCCGGTCGATTGCGTCACGAACAGGGTGTCAATCTGTGGGTTGGCGGCCATCCACTTGACGAGTTGAGGCTTCCACTGGTCGCATCCTTGGCGGTCGGTCGGACCTCCTCGTGGGCGCGAACTGAGCGGGCATGCGCGGCGGATGATCGACGTCACGCGCCAGCCAGCTTGAAGCGCTGCGACGTTGAGCCCAGGCCGCCATCGGCGGCCGTGGCTGTCGCCGATTTCGACGATGTGGCGTTTCGCCTTATTGGCGCGCACGCCGAACGTGCAGAGCTGGAGCTCGCCGATGATCTTCAGTCCGCCCTGACAGAGGACGCTCCTGTTTGCGGCTGTGGGGTCGTGCGGTGCCGCCATTTCGCGCGCGGTGGCCGGTGAAGGTGACGCGGAATAGCGGAGCTTCGGGTTGACACACGGCTGGTGCTCGGGGTCGCGGGCGGCTGCGCCGAGGCAGCGGACTCCGCCGCCAAGCAAGTTCGCCGTCTTCTGCCGGTCGGCCGCCTTGCGGTGGTTTAGGACGGCCAAAGCGCCGAAGCCTGCAAGCAATACGATCGCCGTCGCACAGAGCGCAAATATGAAGGTCTTGCGCGGCCGCTTACCAGCCAGCAGAGGCCCGGAGCGCAGAGGGTCTTCAACCAGCTTCTTCGTCAGTCCGGCGAGCACGATTGTCAAGGCGACCAAAGCAAGTTTGATCGGTGTGTCGAGCTCGCGGAGCAGGACGAATGGCGCAAGAATCAGCAGCGGCCAGTGCCAGAGGTAGATCGAATACGAGGTGTCGCCGACCCACTGAACCGTTCGCAGTTTCATCCAGCCCAGAGGAGCCCAGCGAAGCTGCGGTGCGCCGGCCCAGATCACTGCCAGCGTGCCGATAATCGGCAGCAGAGCTGCCGCGCCCGGGAACGGGGTTTGGGGCGTGTAGAAGAACGCGGCGATCAGGATCATTGCGATGCCGGCCCATGAAACGAATCCGCGCAGCGTTGGCCGCGCATTCTCGATGGCGGCCAGGGCAAGCAGGCCTCCTGCGCCGAACTCCCAGACGCGCGTCGGGGTGACGAAGAACGCCGCCGCGGGGTCATTGGCTGTCGCGATCACCGAGTAGATGAAGCTCGCGACTGTCAGGACGAGGAGCATGACGGCGATTGCGCGGCGGCGCACGAGTTCCGAACCGCGCCGGACGACGGCCATCGCGATCAGAATCAGTACCGGCCAAACGATGTAGAACTGCTCCTCGACCGACAGCGACCAGTAGTGCTGAACGGGGGAGGGGCGGTTTTCGGCGCCCAGATAATCAACTGCGGCGCCAGCGAGGTTCCAGTTCTCTACGTAGAGAGTGCTGGCACGGATCTCGGTGAAGAACTGCTCCCAAAGGTTGAGCGGGACCCAGAAGTATGTGGCGACGGCGCAGAACAGCAGCACAAGCAGCGCAGCTGGCAGGATCCTCCGCGCGCGCCTGGCCCAGAACCCCGGCAGCGAGACTTTCGCTGTTCGGTCAACCTCGCGGACGAGGTGCGCTGTGATCAGGAATCCCGAGATCGCGAAGAAGACGTCGACCCCGATGTAGCCGCCCGATATCGCGTGGGGCCAGTAATGAAAGACGACGACGGTGGCGACGGCGATCGCGCGCAGGGCTTGAATCTCGGGGCGAACCCCGCGAGCCTCTCGCGGTGCCTTTTCGGCGGCGGTCGCGATTGACGCGTCTTTGGCTTTTTCTCTATCGGTCACAGGCGTAGAAACGGCCCGCTCGGCACGTGCAAATTGGGCACGTTGCTGCGGGCCACTGCTAAGAAAGTACAAGCTCCGCGGGCGGCCCAGTCTCGGTTCGCTGATTCAGACTCTTCGCTTGCGACTGTGAGAGTTAGACTAGGCAGCTGCGTATCTACGCAGAGACCGCAAATGGAACGACTTCTCGACTCAATCAACGGACCGCAGGACCTCAACGGGCTCGATGATGCCCAGCTCCAGCAGCTTGCTCAGGAGGTGCGTGAGTACATCATCGACACCGTCGGCGAGATCGGCGGCCATTTCGGCGCCAACCTCGGCACCTGCGAGCTTGCCGTCGCGCTCCATTCGGTGCTTGATTCGCCGCGAGACAAGATTCTTTGGGACGTCGGGCACCAGGCCTACCCGCACAAGGTTCTTACCGGCCGCCGCGACCGTCTGGCGACGATCCGTCAGTACGGCGGGCTGGCTCCGTTCTGTTCGATCGAGGAGAGCGAGCACGACATCATGGGCGCCGGTCACGCGTCAACTTCGATCGGCTACGGCGTCGGCCTGAAAGAAGGGATGCGGCTGCTTGGTCGTCCCAACCAGGGCCGCGTGGCGGCAGTGATCGGCGACGGGGCAATGACTGGAGGCGTCGCGTTTGAAGCGATCCACCAGGCCGGGGGGCTTGGGACTCCGATGGTCGTTGTGCTCAACGACAACGGAATGTCTATCGCTCCGAATGTGGGCGCGCTGTCGCGCTACTTCAATCGAGTCCGTCTGAATCCGAAGTTCTGGCATGCCCGCGAGGGAGTCGAGGATCGTCTCAGTCACCTGCCTGCGGGGCTCGGAGCCAAGGTAGAGAAGCTCGGGCCGCAGCTGAAGGAGTCACTCAAGGCTTTCTGGGCCCCCGGGCTGTTCTGGGAGGAGCTCGATTGGGCTTATGTAGGCGTCGTCGACGGGCATGACGTGGCTGCTTTGCGGCAGGCGCTAACGGCAGCCTTCGCTGCTGACAGGCCGGTTGTCGTCCACATCACGACGGTCAAGGGCAAGGGCTTCGCTCCAGCCGAAGACGGCGGGCTCGAAGGGATGGAGCGATGGCATGCCGCCAAGCCCGGTTCGATTTCCGGCGGCGCTCCGGTAGCGAAGAAGGCATCGGCGCCGTCCAAGGCTGCATCAGCCCCTACCTACACAGAAGTCTTCGGCAACGCGATCGTCAGTGAGGTTCGTGCGAACCGGCGCGTCGTCGGTATTACCGCTGCGATGAACTCGGGCACCGGGCTTAACATCCTGCAGGAGGCTGAGCCTGACCACTATTTCGACGTCGGTATTGCTGAGCAGCAGTCGGTTCTGTTCGCTGCCGGAATGGCGCTCGAAGGAGTCCGCCCGATATGCGCGATCTATTCAACGTTCCTGCAGCGGGCTTACGACCAGATCGTCCATGACGTGGCGCTGCAGTCGCTGCCAGTGATCTTTGCGATGGACCGCGCCGGGCTGGTCGGCGACGACGGCCCGACCCATCACGGGGTTTTCGACATCGCCTACATGCGCCCACTGCCAAACATGACGCTGATGGCGCCGCGCGACGAAGCCCAGCTCGTACACATGCTCCATACAGCTATCGCTCACGAGGCCGGTCCGGTAGCGCTCCGTTACCCGCGTGGGGAGGGGGTCGGCACACCGCTTCCGGACAAGCCTCAACTGATCGAGATTGGAACCGGCGAGATTCTTCGAGAAGGCCACAGTGTTGCCCTGCTCGGCTACGGCCTTGGTGTTGCCAAAGCGCTCGAGGCCGCCGACATTCTCGCGGCATCGGGTATCGAGGTCACGGTCGCCGACGCGCGATTCGCGAAGCCGCTCGACGCAGCGCTGCTCGCTCAGCTGGCAGCTGAACACGATCTGCTCGTCACCGTTGAAGACGGAGTGCTAACCGGGGGCTTCGGTTCAGGGGTCTGGGAGCACTACAACGAGGCCGGGATCCCGACCCCGAGGATGCTGCGGATAGGGCTCCCCGATCGCTACGTGACCCACGGTAAGCCTGCGCTGCTTTATGAAGAGGTCGGGCTGACCGGCGAGAAGATCGCCGAGCGGATCACCGCGCTGATTGGCGTTGGTGACGAAGTCGCCAGCGAGGCCTGATCGATCCACCAAAAAGAAACGACCCGCCAATTTGGCGAGCCGTTTCAGGAGGAGAGATACTTCTATGTGGGTCCAGCTGTACGGTCGCTGCGGAGAATATGTTGCAGACGACTAAGCAACACTGTGACGCCTAAAGCCGGAGTTGTGTGTGAGGGGGCGCACATAAGCTGTGTGAGCTAAGGCACACAGTGGCTCGCCTTGGGGTGCACTGGCAGTAGCGTTGGTAGCGATGAGCGAACGAATGAGACTTGATGCGCTGCTTACGCAGCGCGGCCTCTTCCCGTCGCGCTCGCGCGCTGCCGCCGCAGTGATGGCTGGGGACGTCCGCTTGACTGCTCCCGGCGCCCGCACTGCGAAGCCCGGGCAGATGGTCCTGATCGATGCCGAGGTCGAGGTGACCGAACGGGCGCGCTACGTCTCTCGCGGCGGAATCAAGTTGGAGAACGCCCTCGGCCTCTTGGAGCTCGACGTCAGTGGCCGTCGGTGTCTTGATGCCGGCGCGTCGACAGGCGGGTTCACCGATTGTCTGCTGCAGGCGGGCGCAATCGACGTCATCGCGGTCGACGTTGGCTATGGGGAACTCGCTTGGTCGCTGCGCGAAGACCCGCGCGTCCACATCCTCGAACGGACCAACGCTCGTCAGCTCGACGCCGAGCAGCTCCCGTATCGGCCGGACCTGATCACGGCCGACCTCTCGTTTATCTCACTGACGAAGGTTCTTCCCGCACTTGTTGACTGCGCGGCCGACAGCTTCGATGCTGTCGTGATGGTGAAGCCGCAATTTGAAGTCGGTCGAGATCGTGTGGGGAGGGGAGGCGT
>WLNV01000146.1 GCA_009699615.1 Actinomycetota bacterium | reverse complement strand
GCGGCGGAGAGAGAGAAGACCGGCGTTGCACTCGGCCGTACCGTTACGAACCCGGTCAACGGCGAGCAGATCCCGGTCTTCGTCGCCGACTACGTGCTGATGGAGTACGGCACGGGCGCGATCATGGCCGTGCCGGCACACGACGAACGCGACTACGCCTTCGCCAAGGCATTCGATCTGCCGATCCGCCGCGTGATCGAAGGGGACAACCCTGACGGTGACGACGACGGTTTGCCATATGGCGGAGACGGAGCTTTGGTCAACAGTGCGGCGCAGTTCGACGGGCGGCCGAACCGCGATGCCCTCAACGAGATCGTCGTCTGGCTTGAGAGTGAAGGCAAAGGAAAGTTGGCCGTCAACTACAGATTGCGTGATTGGCTGATCAGCCGCCAGCGCTATTGGGGTTGCCCAATCCCGATCGTGCGCTGCGCTGAGTGCGGCATCGTCCCCGTGCCCAATGACCAGCTTCCGGTTCTGCTCCCGGTGATCGAGGACTATGCACCGAAGGGTCAATCGCCGCTCGCCGCCGCGACCGACTGGGTCAACACCGAATGTCCCAACTGCGGCGGCCCTGCCGAGCGCGAGACCGACACGATGGACACCTTCGTCGATTCATCCTGGTACTTCTTGCGCTACTGCGACGCATCGAACAGCGAGGCAGCCTGGGATCCGGCGATCTTGCGCGAGTGGATGCCGGTTGACCAGTACATCGGCGGCGTCGAGCACGCGATTCTCCACCTGCTCTACGCCCGCTTCTTCTGCAAGGCGCTGGCTGATCTCGGCCACCTCGACGTTGACGAGCCGTTCGCGCGGCTCTTCACGCAGGGCATGATCACGCGCGACGGGGCGAAGATGTCGAAGTCTCGCGGCAACGTTGTGTCGCCACAGGCGATCGTCGATCGCTACGGCGCAGACAGCGCCCGCGCCTACATCCTCTTTATCGGCGCGCCCGATCAGGACGCCGACTGGTCCGACGAGGGCGTTGAGGGCGTCCACCGCTTCCTCTCGCGGCTCTGGCGACTCAGCGCCGAGGTATCGGACCAGGACGTCGCAGGCGCGCCGCAGGGCGACGAGGCGGCAAATCTCGAGCTGATCCGCAAAGCAAACTGGGCGATCGACAAGGTCACCGGCGATATGGACCGCCGCTTCGCATTCAATACCGCGATAGCGGCAGTGATGGAGCTAATCAACGAGGTCTCTCGGTTGCGCGAGAGCGCCGGCCTTGAAGCTCAGCAATTCGCGCTCGAGACTGCTTCCTCGCTCTGCTTTCCATTCGCTCCGCACGTCACGACCGACGCCTACCACCTGCTGACCGGCGGGCGTCTATGGGAACAACCTTGGCCGACCGCTGACGCGGCGATGCTGGAGCGCGACAGCTATGAGCTCGTCTGTCAGGTCAACGGCAAGGTGAGGGATCGCGTTGAGGTTGCCAGCGATGCGAGCAGGGAAGAGCTCGAGGCGGCGGCGATGGCCGCGCCGAATGTGCAGGTCCATCTTGAGGGCCGCGTGCCAAAGAAGGTCATCGTCGTGCCGGGCAAGCTCGTCAACATTGTCGTTGGCTGACGGTTTCGACCGCAAAGTCGGCGCGGTTGGGTAACACGCGCGCGCTGGCTCCGTAACGTCAGGATTCGTAGCGTCGCGGTCGTGAGATCGATTCAGCGACCAGCGATGATTGCCTGCGCTGCAGCAGTCGTCGTTGCGTTGGCGCTCGGTGGCAAGTCACTTGCCGACCAGGGTCCGCAGGCGGCCCCGGTCTCCGGCGCTTCGCAGTACCCGACCAGTAACGCTGCCGCTGTTGCCGGCGCGGCCGTGCCGACCGGGTTGGTTGAGCGCGGCGATCAGCGCCCCGTCGTTCATGTCGCGGGCGCTGTCCGTCAACCTGGCGTCTACACGCTGAAGGTCGGCTCGCGGGTTCGCGATGCCGTGCGCCGCGCCGGCGGCGCCTCCAGCCGAGGTGACGCAAACGCGATCAATCTGGCGGCCAGAGTCTCCGACGGGGCGCAGGTGATCGTGCCGTTGAAGGCGGGCGCGGCGGCCGCCGCATCCGTAGGGAGCGGTGTTGGTGGAGCTGCGACGGCACCGATAAGCCTCGGCAACGCAACCGTCGAGCAGCTCGACACGCTCGATGGGGTCGGGCCAGCGACGGCAGAGAAGATCATCCAGTGGCGGACTGAGCATGGTGGCTTCAGCAGCGTCGACGATCTTGGAGAGGTACCGGGCATCGGTCCGAAGAAGCTTGAGGCGCTCCGTTCCCAAGTAACGCCGTGACCGCGGCAGGGGAGGTGCTGCGCGACCACCCTCGCCACCTTCTCGCCTGTTCCCTAGCGACCGGACTCGCGCTCGGTTGGCGGTCGGCGCTGCTGCTCGTCGCGCTGCTCCTCGCTGTCGCGGTTGTGGTCTGTCTAGCGGCGCTTCCCGGATGGCTCGCTCTGGCACTGGTCGCGATGCTGATCGGAGGCGGAGCTCTGGCCAGCCTGCGCCTGCACTCGCTTGAAGCGACGCAACTGGCGCCGCTGATCGGCCACGCGGTCAGCTCAGAGGTCACGTTCACGCAGGCTCCGCGCGCCGGCCGCTTTGGGTGGTCGGCCAGCGGACAGCTTCGAGGCGAGCCGATTCTGGTGAGGGGCAACGCAAAGGCTCCCTCTCTCTCGATCGGCGAGATCGCAAACGTCGGCGGCTCGCTCCAGCCGCTCTCGCCGGATGACGGCTGGCTAGTCGCGCAGCACGTTCGCGCGATTCTGCGGCTGAGCTGGATTGCACCTTCGCAGCGGCGGAGAGGCGGAGTCGTCGGCTTGATCGACTCGGTCCGGACGCGGGCGACAGCGGCGCTGAGTGCGCAACTGCCGCCAACCGAGGCGGGGCTGCTGCGCGGGATGACGCTCGGCGACGACAGCGCGATGCCTACTGAGCTTCGCGACGCGATGCGCCGCAGCGGGCTCGGCCATCTCGTTGCCGCCTCAGGCGCCAACGTCGCACTCCTCGTTGTGCTCGTCTTCGGGCTTGGTGGCGCGCTGGGCGCGCCGCGGTCCGCTCGCCTGGCGATCGCGCTGCTGGCGGTCGGGCTCTACGTTCCGCTCGCTGGCAGCGGCGCTTCGATCCAGCGAGCCGGCGTGATGGGAGTGGCCGGGTTGGTTGCGGCGATCGCATCGCGGCCCTCATCGCGCTGGTATGCGTTGCTGCTGGCGGCAGTGGTCACACTGCTGCTCGATCCGCTGGCGGCGGAACAACCCGGCTGGCAGCTCAGCTTCGCTGCGGTCGCAGCGATCGGGCTGCTGGCTGCACCGCTGCGCTCGCTGCTGCTCTCGTGGAGGGTGCCGCAGCTGATCAGCGAGCCGTTGGCGCTGACCGCGGCGGCAACGCTCGGCAGCGCCCCAGTCGCGGCAGCGACCTTTGGCACGCTGTCGCTCGTTTCGCTACCCGCGAATCTCGCGGCTGCAGCGATCGTCGCGCCGGTCACGTGGTTGGGGATGCTCGCCGCTCTGATCGGGCAGTTGTCCACAACACTCTCAGCGCCGTTCGCGTGGCTCGCCTACTGGCCGCTCGGGGCGATCGTCGCGATTGCGAGGTTCAGCGCTGCGCTTCCAGCCGCCCAGATCGCTGCTGGCGGTCCGGCAGTCGCTGCCGGGTGCGTCGGCTTGGCGCTGTTCGTGCGCTTTGGTCGGGGCCGCCGCTACGCCTTTCCGCTCGCTTCGCTCTGCGCAGCCGTTCTGATCGGCGCCGTTGCTATCGCCGGCCATCGCTCGGTGCTGGCAGCGCCAGCGCCGGGAAGCGTCCGCGTCAGCTTCCTCGACGTTGGCCAAGGAGACGCGACGCTGCTGCAAAGTGGCGGGCACGCGGCTCTGGTTGATACCGGACCGCCCGGCTCAGGTGTCGTCGATCGGTTGAGGGAGGCGGGAGTTGAACGGCTCGACCTGCTCGTCGCGACGCACGCTCAGGCCGACCACCTCGGTGCTGCCGACGAGGTCCTTGATTCGGTGCCGGTCGCTGCGCTGCTTGACGGGCGCGATGGCGTAGTTGAGGCCGAGGGCGCAGCAATGGCAGCGAGCGCCGGTCGACACCACGTGCCGTTGATCTCTCCGGCGGCAGGCGACTCGATCAGGGTTGGCTCATTCGTTCTCGACATTCGATCGCCTGCGGCCGGCACGCGCTCTGCTGCGGGAGCCGACCCGAACCAGCGCGCGGTCGTGATTGTCGCCGGGGCACCGGGCGTCACTCTGCTGCTCACCGCCGACGCAGAGTCCGACGTTCTTGCGCCGCTCGGGCTCCCTCCGGTCGACATCCTCAAAGTCAGCCATCACGGCAGCGTCGATCAAGGCCTGCCGGCACTGCTGCAGCAGCTCAATCCGAGACTTGCCGTGATCGAGGTTGGCGCGGGCAACAGCTATGGCCATCCGACCGCGCAGACGCTCGACGCGCTGAACAAGGCCGGCGTCGAAACTCGCAGGACCGATAAAGATGGGACGGTGCGGATTGATGTCGACCGCTCCGGGTTGCACGTCCAGCGCCCAACCTAGACTCGCCTCTGTGCCGAGCTTTCAGTCTGCCTACCTGATTCATGGTGATGACCACGGCCGTGTCGCCGAGAGACGCGGAAAGCTCGCCGCTCTTGCTGAAGCAGAGGGCGGGGCGGGGGGAATAGAACAGTTCGACGCGGCCAGCTCAGACCCGGCGACGATCGCTGCTGCGCTTGGGGCAATGACCTTCACCGTCGGTTGGCGCTTCTTGATCGTTAATGGTTGCGAGCGCTGGCGTGACGCCGACGTCAAGGCCGACCTGGCGCCCGCGATGGCGGCAATGCCTGAGGAGACCACGGTTGCCTTCTTCGCGTCGGAGGATGGCCGTCAGCAGGCGCCAGAGGCGCTCCACAAGGCCGTTAAGGCACTCGGCGGCACAATTGCGGCTGAGGGACTGCTGAAGGCACGTGAACTGCCTCCTTGGGCGATTGCGCAGGCCGC
>WLNV01000145.1 GCA_009699615.1 Actinomycetota bacterium | reverse complement strand
TCCGATCGTCTTGAAGCACAGCTCCAGAGCGCCGACGATCAGGGCAAGCTCGCGGGCGGGTACAACATTCAGGGGCGCAAGACGAACGGTTGGCTCTCGCTGCTGACCTACGTACTGCCGTTCTTGATCTTCATCGGCTTCTGGATCTTCTTGATGAACCAGATGCAAGGCGGCGGCTCGAAGGTGATGTCGTTCGGCAAGTCGAAGGCCAAGCGGATGACGGCTGATTCGCCGAAGATCAGCTTCCGCGACGTCGCCGGCGTTGACGAGGCGGTCGAAGAGCTGCACGAGATCAAAGAGTTCCTCGAGAACCCGAAGAAGTTCCAAGCGCTGGGAGCGCGGATTCCAAAGGGTGTGCTGCTGTTTGGCCCTCCAGGCACCGGCAAGACGCTGCTTGCTCGCGCCGTCGCTGGCGAAGCTGGCGTTCCGTTCTTTTCAATCTCCGGCTCCGACTTTGTCGAGATGTTCGTCGGCGTCGGCGCCAGCCGCGTCCGCGACCTCTTCGAGCAGGCGAAGCAGAACTCGCCCTGCATAATCTTCATTGACGAGATCGACGCCGTTGGTCGCCACCGCGGCGCCGGCATGGGCGGCGGTCACGACGAGCGCGAGCAGACGCTCAACCAGCTGCTCGTAGAGATGGACGGCTTCACGATGACCGACAACGTGATTCTGATTGCCGCAACCAACCGCCCCGACATTCTTGACCCTGCGCTTCTCCGCCCAGGCCGCTTCGACCGCCAGATCGTCGTCGACCGCCCCGACCGCAAGGGCCGCGCGCGGATCCTTGACGTTCACACGCGCGGCAAGCCGCTGGCGAAGGAGATCGACACCGACACGCTCGCCGGCCAGACGCCCGGTTTCACCGGCGCTGACCTCGCCAACCTTGTCAACGAGGCGGCGCTGCTCGCGGCCCGCCACGGCAAGCGCGAAGTAACTCAGGTCGAACTTGAAGAAGGGATCATGCGCGTAATCGCAGGCCCCGAGAAGAAGACTCGCGTAATGAGCGACAAGGAACGGCTCGTCACCGCCTTCCACGAGATGGGCCACGCAATCGTCGGCCATTACCTCGAGTTCTCCGACCCGGTCCACAAGATCTCGATCGTCAGCCGCGGACAGGCACTCGGCTACACAATCTCGATGCCGCAGGAAGATCGTTTCCTCACGACCCGCGCCGAGCTGCTCGATTCGATGGCGATGACGCTCGGCGGTCGCGCCGCAGAGGAGATCGTCTTCAGCGAAATCACAACCGGCGCCTCGAACGACATTGAAAAGGTCACGGCAACCGCCAAGCAGATGGTTATGCGCTTCGGCATGAGCGATCGACTTGGTCCACGCGTCTTCGGCCGCGATCAAGGCCAGCCATTCCTTGGCCGCGAGTTCTCCTCTGAGCCCGATTACTCCGATGAGATCGCGCGCGAGATCGATGATGAGATTCGCCGCATCATCGAGTCGGCGCACCAGCGCGCGAGGGACATGCTGACCGAGCATCGCGAGGTGCTTGAAACAACTTCGCGGATCCTGCTCAAGCGTGAGACGATCGAAAAGAATGAATTCCTTGCGCTGCTCGACGGCAAGGCCGAAGAAGACGTCTTCGGCCCAGATGACGCTCCGGCGCCGCCGGCTGACGGCGCAACAGAGGCCGAGCGCGACGCGCCGCTGCCAACAACGCGGCCTGGGCTTGCCGGCGGAACACTTGAGGCCCGCGGCCTCGATCTGCCTGAGAAGCCTGAACCGGCCTGAGCCGTCGCGCGCGCGGGCAACCCGATGAGCGCTGCTTGGAAGGTGATGGGCGTTTGCAATGCGACGCCGGACTCCTTCTCCGACGGTGGGCTGCTGCCTACCGCTGAGGCTGCTGTGGCTCACAGCCTTGGATTGATTGAGCAGGGCGCGATGATTATTGATGTCGGCGGCGAATCGACCCGGCCCGGCGCCGAGCCGGTAGCCGAAGCCGAGGAGATGAGCCGCGTGATCCCGGTGGTAGAGGGGATCGCAGCGGCAGCGCCGCAGGTTCAGATCAGCGTTGACACAACCAAGGTCGCGGTTGCCCGGGCAGCGCTTGAGGCTGGCGCTTCCTACGTCAACGACGTCAGCGGCTTCACGCGCGAGCCGCAGATGGCGCAGCTCGTTGCCGACGCCGGCTGCGACTGCTGCCTGATGCACATGATTGGCTCGCCGCAGACGATGCAGGACGAACCGCAGTACGACGATGTCGTCGCCGAGGTTTGCGAATTTCTTAGCGAGCGGGCTGAGCTGGCGCTTGGGGCGGGGATAGCCCGCGAACGGATCGCGCTCGATCCGGGGATCGGCTTCGGCAAGACGCTGGAGCACAACCTCGACCTGCTGGCGAATCTTGATCAGCTTGCCGCCCTCGGCTACCGGGTCGTGATCGGCCTTTCGCGCAAGCGTTTCCTCGGTGAGCTGACGGGCGCCGAGCGGCCTGACCAGCGCGTCGCCGCGACCGTCGCCGCCAACGTGCTGGCATTTGAGCGAGGTGCTTCGGTGTTCCGGGTTCACGACGTGCGAGCAACCGTCGACGGCCTGAAGCTCGCAAGTGCTACGTTGGCGCGCGATGGACGCTGACGACGAGAATGGCGAGAACGAGGAGTTCGACGATGAATTCGGCGAACGCAGCGCCGAGATGGCCGCGACCAGCATCGAGATCACCGGACTCTCGCTCTACACCCATCATGGCGTTAGCGATGCCGAGCAGGAGATCGGCCAGCGACTCGTCTTTGACCTCCGCTTCGACGTTGGCTCATGCGACGCAACGGTCACCGACCGAGTTGAGGACACGGTTGACTACGGCCGCGTCTGCGAGTTCATCTCGCTCGTTGCCCAGCGCCGCTCCTACCGGACTCTTGAAGCGCTCTGCACCGAGATAGCCAACCAGTTGCTCGATGAGTTCGACGCGCGCGAGGTATGGGTCAAGGCGACCAAACCTGAACCGCCGATTGCGCTCGCAGTGGAGTCGGTCTCGGTCGAGGTCTGGCACAGCGCGGCGGGTCGATGAGCACTCCGTTTGAACTGGCAACCGCCGTTGAGCCGCTTGGCGAAGGCCGCTTCAGCGCACTCTGCGACGTTGACTGGTCTGCTCCGCGCGGGCCCAACGGCGGCTACTTGGCGGCGATCATGGTCCGGGCGATGGCCGCTGAACTCGGCGACGCTGAGCGCGAAGCGCGCTCGATCACGCTCCATTACCTCAGCCCACCGGTTGCCGGACCAATGCAGATAGCGGTCAAGGTCGAGCGCTCCGGACGGACGCTAACGACGCTCAGCGCACGGCTTGAGCAGGACGGCAAGTGCTGCCTGCTGGCGCTCGGTGCCTTTGCCGGCCAGTTCTCCGACAAACGCCCGTTCGTCGCTTCGATGCCGAAGGCTCGTGCTGCCGGCCAGATCGAGCCGATCCCTGTCGTCGAACAGATGCCGCCGATCGCTCACCAGGTTCAGATGCGGCCAGCGCTCGGCGCGCTTCCATTCAGCGGCTCAGACGAAGCGATCAGTGGCGGCTGGATGCGGCTAAACGAACCTCAGCGGCTCGACTCGGCGGCGCTGGCGCTCTACTGCGACGCATGGCTTCCTGCCGTCTTTACGCGCCTCACTGAGCCGGTCGGAGCGCCGACGGTTGACCTGACAATCCACTTCCGCGACCCGCACGCTGCCCTCGAGATCGACCCTGCGGAATCGGTTCTCGGCGTCTTCCGTTGCAGCACAGCGATCGAAGGCTTCGTTGAAGAAGATGGCGAGATCTGGTCTGCCGACGGCAGGCTGCTGGCCCAAAGCCGCCAACTGGCGCTGCTCGTAGAGCCGAAGTAGCGATGGCCGCAGTGCAGATTGGTTATCTCGGCCTCGGATCAAACGTCGGCGGTCGCCGCGAGAACCTGCAGGCCGCTGTTGACGCGATGCCCGCATGCGGAATCTCCGTGCTGGCCTCGTCGTCGACATATGACACTGAGCCGGTCGGCCTTGTGCTCGACCAACCTTCGTTCCTCAACGCTTGTGTGCGGATCAGCACCGAGCTTGGCCCCGAAGAGCTGCTCGACGCCTGCAAGGAGATCGAAGCAGCGCTCGGCCGCGACATCGAGGGTGGCGTCCGCCACGGGCCGCGCCCGATCGATGTTGACCTGTTGCTGCTCGGCGATCTCGTCTACGAGAGTGAGCGGCTCACGCTGCCTCACGCTGAAACCACTTCGCGCCGTTTCGTGCTGATTCCGCTGCTGGAGCTCGACTTTGACCTGCGTGCCCCGGACGGTTCGCCTCTCTCAGAGGCTCTCGTCGCGCTTGGCTTTGACGAAGGGGTTACGCGCGAAGGCGCCGCTCTGGCCGTTCCGTCGCAGTAACAGTTTCGAGGCTGTCAGACTACGGGCTAGCGATGCTGATCAATCCTCCGCTTGCGATTATCAACGCCGACCCAGCAGTTATCGGTGCGATCGTCCTGATCATCGGTGCGTGCCTGCTAATCGACCTCTTGGTCTTCGCGCGCGGGCGACAACCTACTCGCAAAGAGGCGATCCTTTGGAGCATCGGGTGGCTGATACTTGGTCTTCTGGTGACGATTCCGGTGATCCTGCTCTCGAGCCCGGCGGACGGTGTCAACTACGTCACCGTCTATCTGATCGAGCGCACGCTTTCGCTCGACAACCTCGTCGTCTTCCTCCTGATCTTCGGTTACTTCGCCGTCCCCGCAGCGCAGCGTGGAATTCTGCTGTTCTGGGGCATCATCCTGGCGCTGGCGATGCGCGGCGTGGCGATCGTCGTCGGCGTCGAGCTGATCGAGCGTTTCCACATCGTCACCTACATCCTCGGAGCTCTGCTGCTCGTCCTAGCTTGGCGGATGTACAAGGGCGCAGCCGACCACGTCGACCCAGACCACTCGCCGTTCGTGCGCTTGATCCGACGCTTCTACCCAATCGGCGATTACCACGGCTCGCGATTTTCAACGATCGTTGGTGATCGCCGC
>WLNV01000144.1 GCA_009699615.1 Actinomycetota bacterium | reverse complement strand
TCAGGCTGCGAGCAGCTTCGCCTTCTGCGCTGCGAACTCTTCTTCGGTCAGGATCCCTTGATCCTTCAGTTCAGCAAGCTCTTTGAGCTGCGTGACCATGTCGGTCTGGGGTGCGGCTGCGGCTTCCGGTGCGGGAGCTGCCGGAGCGGCGTCGGCTTGCGCCTGAGCGTCCTTCTCTTGGAAGCGCTGCGACTGGCGGCGCGAAACGCCACCGGCAACGGCGGTCGCAGTACCGGCAACAACAGCGGTGCGGGCCATCCTTCTCATCAGCGGCATTCCTGGCTCCTTGTTGGTAGTTAGGCGTTTGCGTCTGCGTCTTCGAGAGCTGCGGCGGCTTCGACGAGATCTTCGGCGGCGACCCGCTCGAAGGCGACGAAGTGGCCGCCGTTGCGATGCACGGCGGTGATGAACGGTGCGGCCCAAGCGTTCTCAAAGACGATCATCACAGCGGCGCCGCCCGGCTCAATCGCTTCGGCCGCGAGCTGCATGTCTTCGTCGCCGATCAGACCGGTCGAAGCGCCTTCGAAGGCAATCAGATCCGGAATTCCATCACCGTCAACGTCGCCGATGTTGATCCCAGCGAACGAGCCGTCCTCAGCCTTGGCGACGGCCAAGACGTCAAGTATCCGAATCACTCCGCGGTCAACCAAGTCAAGCAGCAGCGGCAGCGCCTCGCCGCTGCGCGCCGCGTCGGCTGGGTAGCCGATAACTGCGATGTCTACTGGGCCAAGTTCAAGCTCGCCTGAAGTCATGGCCCAATATTACGGTACGCGAATGAACGCGTACCGCTTGACCGCCGGCTCGGCGGTTAGCTTCGGAGCTGGGTCTGTGTAGAACGCGATCAGCTGCATCAGCCCTCCCCCTCCGGCCGATGATGCATTCAGCCCCGGCGCCAGCAGCTTCGAGCAGACGTTCTTCGGGAGCCGCTTAACGTTTGCTGGCCCCTTGTGCGTCATCGCATCCTCCGAGGCAGCGAAGGTGACCGAGTCGAGCGCTGAGCCGATGTGGCTGACCTCGCGGCCTGGGCAGATGTCCTGGATCAGGATGTTGGTCGCGCCCTTCAACGATGAGGTCGGGTTCTTACCGGTGGTCGGCTGAACCGTCTCGTCGGTTGCAGTTCGAACCGTCGTCCATGAAGTCGGACCGACCGACTCGTCGGGCTCAGCGTTGATTGCCTTGAGCATGTTCGAACGCGCGGCCTGCTGCCAGCTCGCGGCCTGGCAGGGGTTGAGCGCGCTGCAGTTGCCAAGACCCACGGTGGTGCCGTGCTGGGTGCCGGCCACGGCGATTACGTCGCTCACTTTGGCGCGCAGACTAGGCCAGTAGGTCAGCGCCCAGCGCGGCAGCAGGCCACCCTGGCTGATGCCGAAGATCGCGATCGGCTTGCCGTAGCTGGCAGCCATCCGGCGGATGCCGGAGACGAGGTACTCAGCGGCGATCTGGATGTCGCCGGTAGTGCGGTAGGGGAAGTTGACGTAACAGATTGGCCGACCGGTGCTGGCCAACGCTGCCTTGCCGATCGCGTAGGCCTCCTCGCCGGTGAAGCCGGTGCCGGTTACTAGCAGCGTCGGCTGCGGTCCGCCACGCTTGATCGCCTTCGGGCAGACGAGAGAATCGGCGAGCCGTGCCTTTGGCGCTGTGAGCGCCGGCTCCTTGTAGGAGCTCTTGGCAACTGCCGACGAAGCGAACAGCGCGGTTGCGATCAGCGAGAGAGTGGCGGCGGCCAGCAGGCCGCGGCGAATTGGGTAGGTCATCGGCGCAGCCTACCTGTTGGCGGCGCAGAGTCGCGCCGGTCACCGTTTCCGTACGCTTGCGCGTATGCCTGAGATCTTCCGCACGCCAGACGAGCGCTTCGAAAACCTTCCCGGCTACGACTACGAACCCAACTACGTCGAGGTCGACGGAATGCGCCTCCATCACCTCGACGAGGGCGAAGGGCAGCCGGTGCTCTGCTTCCACGGTGAGCCGAGCTGGTCATACCTCTACCGCAAGATGCTCGACCTTCTCGTAGCCGACGGCAAGCGCGTGATCTGCCCCGACCTCGTCGGTTTCGGCCGCTCAGACAAGCCGACCGACCAGCAGTGGTACACCTACGAGCGCCACTGCGACAGCGTCACCGCACATCTCGATCAGATCGAAGGGCTCGAGGACGTAACCGTCGTCGTGCAGGACTGGGGCGGCCCGATTGGGCTGCGCTGGGCGACTGAACACGCCGATCAGGTTGGACGGCTCGTGATCATGAACACAGGGATCTTCACCGGCCGTGTCAGCAAAGCCTTCCATCAGTGGCAAGAGTTTGCGCGCAAGACGCCTGACCTCCCGGTCGGCTTCGTGATTCAAAACGCCACGACAACCGAGCTGGGCGACGACATAATTGCCGCCTACGAGGCTCCGTTCCCGACTCCCGAGAGCAAAGCCGGCGCGCAGCAGTTCCCGCTACTGGTTCCCGTCAGCGAAGAACAGGCCGGCGTTGCCGAGATGGTCGCCACCCGCGACGCCCTGATGGCCTGGTCAAAGCCAGCACTGGTCGCGTTCTCAGACACAGACCCAATCTTCCCGTCGCCAAAGTCAGGGAATCGAATCTGCGAGATGGTCGCGAGCGCCGGTGAGCAAGTAGTGATCGAAGGGGCGGCCCACTTCCTCCAGGAAGACAAGCCGGAAGAGATCGTTGCCGCGATGCGCGCCGAGCTCTTTAGCTAAAGGCGATCACGCTGCGGATCCCGTCCTGGGCCTCCATCAGCTCAAAGCCGCGGTTCACTTCGTCGAGGCTGAGGCTGTGCGAGATGAACGGATCAACGTCGATCTCGCCTTCGAGGTAACGATCGATCAACTGCGGCACTTGGTCGCGGCCCTTGACGCCACCGAACGATGAGCCGCAGACGCGGCGGCCGGTGATTAGCCAGCGCGGAATGATGTCGAGCGTCTCGCCCTTGCCGGCGACGCCGGCGACGGTGCAGAGACCCCAGCCCATCCGTGCCGCTTCGACGGCCTGCTCCATGACCGAGACGAGGCCGGTCGCCTCGAAGGTGTAGTCGGCACCGAAGCCTCCCGTTTCCTCGAGAATTCGTTCAACCGTGTCGGGGCCTGCCGTCCAAGTGTCGGTCGCGCCTTGCCCGCGCGCCAGCTCCAACCTGTCGTCGGAGAGGTCTACGCAGATGATCCGTTCCGCGCCCTGCAGCCGCGCGCCGGCGACGGCGCCAAGGCCGACCATTCCAGCCCCGAAGACAACGCAGGTCGTGCCCGGCTCGACCTTCGCCGTGTAGATCGCCGCGCCAAGACCGGTCGAGAGGCCGCAGGCGAAAAGGCAGGCGTGGTCGAGCGGCGCCTCCTTCGAGATGTTCGCCAAAGCGATCTCCGGCATCACGGTGTACTCGGCGAAGGTCGAGGTGCCCATGAAGTGGCGCAGCGGCTCACCGTCGAGTGAGAGGCGCGTAGTTCCATCAGGCAGGTAGCCCTCACCTTGCTTCTCGCGGATCGCAAGGCAGAGATTGGTGCGCGGGTCGAGGCAGTGGATGCACTCTCGGCACTGCGGCGAGAAGAGCGTGACGACGTGGTCGCCGACCGCGACCGAGCTCACACCCTCACCGATCGCCTCAACAACGCCGGCGCCCTCGTGCCCGAGCACGGTCGGCGCGTAGCCGGAAGGATCGACGCCAGAGGCCGTGTAGAGGTCTGTGTGGCAGACGCCGCAGGCGACAAGACGCACCAGCACCTCACCGGCCTTCGGTTCCGCTAGATCAACCTCGCGAACGACCAGTGGCTTGCCGAATTCTTCGAGTACCGCAGCGCGAATCTTCATCCGCGCATCTTATGCGCTGAGCTAGATCGTGTTCGAAGAGAGCAGCAGCGCAGCGATCGAGATCGGCATGCCGAAGTCCCAGATCAGAATCATCGTGTTGTTCGGCGCGTAGTTCTTCTTGCGCACGATCTCAACGAGATGGTTGACGCCGGCGAGCAGCAGGAAGGTGATGATCGGGAGCGAGATCGCGATCCAAGCCTCTTTGCCGTGCTGGCTGGCGTAGAGACTTCCGAGGCCGAGACCGAGGCAGACGAATCCAATCTCAAGCTGGAACCCGTTCGTGACCCAGCCGATCGATTCAGCCATCTTCTTCGCGAAGACGGTGTGCATGATCGACGAGGAAAGGAATACCCAGCCCGCCATGTAGAGCATCCAGCGCAGGTAGGTGATGTCGGTCAGTTCGCCAGGTACGTCGCCGGGGGGCGACTGGCCTGCAAGCGCGAAGATCCACGCAAGAATAAAGAGGCCCGGCAGAATGAGGCTCGATGATTTGCCCATCCTCAGGGGTTCGGCCCTCGCGCCCGTATTCCTCCCCCATCGGTAGCCTCCAGCCGACGTGCGGTCGTCCGAGATCGCCTCAAGAAAGGGAACTCAAGTGGACGATTTCAACGGTCGGACAGTGTTCATGTCAGGCGGCAGTCGCGGGATTGGGCTGGCGATCGCCGTTCGGCTCGCGCAGGAGGGCGCCAACGTCGCGATCATGGCGAAGACCGACGAGCCGAACCCGAAGTTGCCGGGAACGATCCACACTGCCGCCGAGGAGATCAACGCCGCTGGTGGCAAGGCGCTGCCGATCCTCGGTGACATCCGTTACGAAGATCAGGTTGCCGACGCCGTCGCGAAGACGGTCGAGGAGTTCGGTGGGATCGACATCTGCGTCAACAACGCTTCGGCGATCGACTTGCGCCCAATCGGCGAGCTGCCGCCGAAGCGCTACGACCTGATGGCCGACATCAACGTCCGCGGAACGCTGGTTGTAACGCAGGCCTGTCTGCCGCACCTGCGCGAATCCGACCACGCCCACGTGCTGACGCTCAGCCCGCCGCTCTCGACAGACCCGAAGTGGCTCAAGGGTCACGGCCCGTACACCGTCGCCAAGTTCGGAATGTCGATCCTGACTCTCGGTTTAGCGGAGGACGAGCGTGCCAACGGCGTCGCAGCAAAC
>WLNV01000143.1 GCA_009699615.1 Actinomycetota bacterium | reverse complement strand
GTCGAGAATCATCATCTCGGGCTTGTTGTTCGAGCCAAGGAAGGCTGAGAGAACCTTGAGTCGCTTGACCGCGCGGGCCTGCTTCTGGCCCTTGCCGTTCTTGACTTCGTCTTCGAGGTCAACGCGCTCGTGTTCCATCACGATGCCGGGCATGTCGGCAGGCGCCATGTCGGTTCCTGCAAGACGGTCGGGATCGACCTTGCGCTTGCGGCCTTCGCGGTTGTAATCCTCCCTCGAGAGCAGCAGTTCGCGCACGTGTTCCGCGCCCATGCCACCACCGAAGTACTCACCAAAGCCGTATGGAGAACCAAAGCGACCCTTAAGTTCACGGAAGAAAGTCTCGTCAGCGATCAGCTTCTTCGGCTGGAACTCGTCTTTCTCTTCCGGACGGTCGGTGTAGGCGCTGAGCGGCCACTCTTCGCCCTCGGCCGGCGGATCGTCCGACGGCTCGACCTTGTTTGCGAACAGCTTCCAAACCTCACGCAGACGCATCCGCTGATCGTCGTAGTAAGCCTCGGTGTCGTCGATGTCGGAGGTCAGAGCCTTTGTCAGATCGGCGATCTGCTTCTTGCGCTCGTCGGCCGAGAGCTTCTTGACGTTGATGTCGAGACGGTCCGCCCAGACGAAATCCTCATCGCCGAAGTCGGCCTGTGAGCCGTCCTCGAGGTAGGTCGTACGCGCTTCGAGCATTGTGCGGAGGTGAGCTGTGTGCTCCTTCTCCTCGGTGATCAGGTTGTCGATCTCCGACTGCATCTGGGGCTCGAGCGTCGGAACGTCGCGCCAGCGAGCCTCTTGATCGACCCAGGTAACAACCGATGCTGCGAAGTAAAGAATCTTCTCGAGCTCTTTTGGAGCCATGTCGAGCAGGTAGCCGATTCGGCTGGGAACGCCCTTGAAGAACCAGATGTGGCTGACAGGAGAGGCGAGGTCGATGTGACCCATGCGCTCGCGGCGAACCTTTGAGCGCGTGACTTCAACGCCGCAGCGCTCGCAGACGATGCCCTTGTAGCGGACCCGCTTGTACTTGCCGCAGTAGCACTCCCAGTCCTTCGTAGGCCCGAAGATGCGCTCGCAGAAAAGGCCGTCCTTTTCAGGCTTGAGCGTGCGGTAGTTGATCGTTTCAGGCTTCGTTACCTCGCCCGAACTCCAGCCACGGATCTGCTTTGAGGAAGCAAGTCCAATCTCAATCGCGTCGAAGTTGTTGATGTCGATCATGCTGATTCCTCTGCCTTGGTCTCTTCGGCAGCAACCTCTTCGTCGCCGCCCTCTTCACTGGCTTCGCCCTCTTCAACCACTTCGCCCTCTTCGACCTCGCCGGCGCGAGCGCCTGACAGGTCGATGCCGAGTTCCTCGGCGGCGCGCAGGAGGTCGTCCTCTTCACTTGGCATCTCTGCCCGCTCACCCGAATCGGACACGACGTTGACGTCGAGCCCCAGCGACTGCATCTCCTTCAGCAGCACCTTGAACGACTCAGGGATTGACGGCTCGGGGATGTTCTCGCCCTTGACGATCGCCTCGTAAGCCTTGACGCGGCCGACGGTGTCATCGGATTTGACGGTCAACATTTCCTGCAGCGTGTAGGCGGCGCCATAGGCTTCCAGCGCCCAGACCTCCATCTCGCCGAAGCGCTGACCACCGAACTGCGCCTTGCCGCCCAGCGGCTGCTGCGTGACGAGCGAGTACGGACCGGTTGAACGGGCGTGAATCTTGTCGTCGACGAGGTGCAGCAGCTTGAGGATGTACATGTAGCCGACCGTGATCTGCTGCTCGAACGGCTCGCCTGTGCGGCCATTGAAGAGCGTGAACTTGCCCGAAGCCTGAGTTCCGATCGGCTTCGACTTGTCGACATCCATCTGGATCCGGCCCTTGTGCTCGTCCTGCCACTTGACGAGTGCCGTATCGACGTCCTCAACTGTGGCGCCGTCGAAGACTGGCGTTGCCACGTAGACGCGGTTGTCGTCGTCACGTGACTCCTTGAAGGCTTGAGTCCCGTCGTCGTACCAGCCCTGAGCCGCAGCCCAACCAAGGTGCGTCTCAAGGATCTGACCGACATTCATTCGGCTTGGAACGCCGAGCGGGTTGAGAATCACGTCGACCGGTGTGCCGTCCTCAAGGAACGGCATGTCCTGCTCGTCGACGATCTTCGAGATAACGCCCTTGTTGCCGTGGCGGCCGGCGAGCTTGTCGCCCTCCGAGATCTTGCGCTTCTTCGCAACGAAAACGCGGATCAGATCGTTGACGCCAGCCTGAAGCTCATCTTCGTCCTCGCGCGAGAAGGTTTGAACGTCAATCACGACGCCGCCTTCACCGTGCGGAACCTTTAGAGAAGTGTCGCGAACCTCGCGTGCCTTCTCCTTGAAGATCGCGCGGATCAGCTTCTCTTCCGCCGTCAGCTCGGTCTCGCCCTTCGGCGTTACCTTTCCGACCAGCAAGTCACCGGAGAGAACCTCGGCGCCGACGCGGACGATGCCGCGGTCGTCGAGGTTTCGCAGCGACTCTTCCGAACGGTTCGGAATGTCACGCGTAATCTCCTCGTCGCCGAGCTTCGTTGAGCGGGCGTCAACCTCGTACTCCTCGATGTGAATCGAAGTCAGCTCATCGTCCTTGACGAGGCGGCTGCTGAGGATGATCGCGTCCTCAAAGTTGTAGCCCTCCCAAGCCATGAAGGCGACCATCAGGTTCTTTCCAAGAGCCATCTCGCCGTGATCGGTCGAGGCTCCGTCGGCCAGTGCCTGACCGGCCGTTACCTTGTCGCCGGTCTTGACGCGCGGACGCTGATGAATCAGCGTCCCCTGATTGGAGCGCTGGAACTTGCTGAGCAGGTGCTCCTCGCGCTCCTTGCCCTCGATCACGATGCGCTCGGCATCGACGAAGGTGATCGTGCCGTCGATCCCGGCGAGCAGAACGTCCCCGGTGTCAAGCGCAGCTCGGGCTTCCATCCCGGTACCGACCAGCGGCGCGTCGGCGACCAGCAGCGGAACTGCCTGGCGCTGCATGTTCGAGCCCATCAGCGCGCGGTTGGCGTCGTCGTGCTCAAGGAATGGAATCATCGCCGTGGCGACCGACCAGATCTGCTGCGGCGAGACGTCAACGAGGTCAACGTCCTTCGGCGCGACGGTCACATACTGACCGGCGTGCGTTCGGCAGATAACGTCCGGCCCGCGAAGCTTGCCGGTCTTCTCGTCGATTGGATGGTTGGCCTGGGCGACCAGCATCTCTTCTTCCTGCGTGGCATCGAGATCAACGACCTCATTGGTCACGAGGCCGTCCTTGACTACGCGGTAAGGCGTAGTGATGAAGCCAAAGTCGGAGATCTTGGCGTAGCTCGAGAGCGAGCCGATCAGGCCGACGTTCGGGCCTTCAGGGGTCTCAATTGGGCACATCCGGCCGTAGTGAGTCGGGTGTACGTCGCGAACCTCAATTGGTGCGCGCTCGCGAGTAAGACCGCCGGCGCCGAGCGCCGACAGGCGGCGGCGATGGGTAAGGCCGGAGAGCGAGTTCGTCTGATCCATGAATTGGCTCAGCTGTGAGGAGCCAAAGAACTCCTTCAGTGCGGCCACGACAGGGCGGATGTTGACGATCGTCTGCGGCGTGATCGTGTCCTCGTCTTCGGTCGTCAGGCGCTCGCGTACGACGCGTTCCATGCGGTAAAGACCAACCCGGAAGGCATCCTGAATCAGCTCGCCAACGGTGCGCAAGCGGCGGTTACCGAAGTGCTCGTACTCGTCGAGGTGATCGACCAGCGGCTCACGCGGCAGCGACTGTGCCTCAGCAGCGAAGTCCTTGATCTCAACCTCGTCATCCTCTGGAATCCCGAGCAGCTTGGGCAGCAGCACGAGCTCCTTGATCAAGGCAACGATGTCCTCAATCGTCAGCGTTCGCGTCTCAAGGTCGACGCCGGTTCCAAGACGGGCGTTGAGCTTGTAGCGGCCGACGCGGGTCAGGTCGTAACGCTTGGGGTCGAAGAACATCTGGTTCAGCAGCGACTCGGCTGCCTCAACGCTCGGCGGCTCGCCTGGACGCTGCTTCTTGAAGAGTTCAATCAGACCGGCGCTGCGGTTCATCTCGAACCGCTCAAGCTCTTCGGTCAGCAGCTGAGTCAGCTCGGTGACCTCGTCGTCCTGAGCTTCCTTCCACTTGCGCTTGTCGTCGGTGATCCATGCGAGAAGCTCAGAGACGGCGTCCTTGTCGAGCGCGGCGTCGTTCTTGTGAGTTGCACCCTTGAGCGTCTTTGAGAGCGCCTCGACGCGCTTGAAGAAGTCCTCTGCGCGCGGTTCAGCGTGCGGCGGGTCGGCAGCGATCGTGTTGCGGATGTAGCGCGAATCCTCGAATACCTCGAGCAGCTCGTCGTCGGTGAAACCGAGCGCGCGCAGCAGCACCGTGACCGGCAGCTTGCGCTTGCGGTCGATACGGACGAAGACCTTGCCCTTCTTGTCGATCTCGAGTTCCAGCCATGATCCACGGGCCGGCATCAGGTTGGCGGTGAAGACCTGCTTCTCCTTGTCCTTCGGCTCCATCACGTAGGCGCCCGGCGAGCGGACGAGCTGCGTAACGACAACACGCTCGGTGCCGTTGATGATGAATGTTCCGCGATCGGTCATCCACGGGAAGTCGCCCATGAAGACCTGCTGCTCACGGATCTCTCCGGTCTCGCGGTTAATGAAGGCGACGGTGATTGAGAGCGGGCGCGCGTAAGTTATGTCCTTCTCGCGGCACTCTTCGATCGTGGCGACAGGCTCTTCGAATGCCAGTTCGCCGAACTGAATCGCGAGATTCCCGGTGTAGTCCTCAATCGGCGAGACGTCGTCGATTGTTTCGCGCAGTCCCCCCTTTACTGGATCGACAAGGCGCTCAAATGAGCGGCGCTGAATGTCGATCAGGTTGGGAACATCGATAGTGCTTTCGAGGCGCGCGAAGGTACGGCGCGTGCGTGGAGTGTCTACACGGGACAAGCTGCGTCTCCTGAGTTTCAGAGGCTTACGGGGCAACTACGAGGAG
>WLNV01000142.1 GCA_009699615.1 Actinomycetota bacterium | reverse complement strand
GGTGGGAGGTCACGGACGGAGTGAATAGAGGGCGCCGCGTGATGGGTGCGGCGGTGTTGCTCTTCGTTGTGGTCAGTCTCGCGGGCAAGCTCGGCGCCTGACCCTCCGGCGACCGCTACGACGCGATTGGGGCGAAGCCACCGGCCTTGTAGGTCAGCCCGGGAAGCTCCGCGCCGATCTGAGCAGAAAGCCAGCGCGATACGTCGAAGAGCGCGTCGAGATCTACGCCGGTTTCGATTCCCATCCCTTCCAGCAGATAGACGAGATCCTCGGTCGCGATGTTCCCTGTGGCGTTAGGTGTGAACGGGCAGCCGCCGAGGCCTCCGGTTGATGCGTCGAGAATGGTTGCCCCCGACTCAACCGCAGCGACCGCGTTCGCGTAACCCGTATTGCGCGTGTTGTGGAAGTGAACGCCAACCGTCAGCCCTAGCCCGAGCGATTCGGTGACCAGCTCGCGTACCTGAGTGGGGACGCCGACGCCGATCGTGTCTGCCAGCATGATCTCTTCGACGCCGCCTGCCGCGAGATGCTCAGCGGCCGCGAGCACCCGGGAGGCAGCGATCTCGCCGTCATAGGGGCAGCCAAACGCAACAGAGAGAGTTACTGCGTAGGCAATGCCGTCGGCTTTCGCGCGGGCTGCCAGCTCGATCCCAACGGCTGCTGCCGCGTCAACCGTAGTCCCCTGATTCTTCTCGGCGAACGTCTCGCTTAGCGGAACGACGTACTGAACAAGGTCAACGCCGCAGGCCAATGCGCGGTCGTAGCCCCGCTCGTTGAGTGCCAGCCCTGCGTAGGTGACGCCGGGCTTACGCTCAATTAGTCCCATCACCTCTTCGGCGCCTGCCATCTGAGGGACGCGCTTCGGGTTCACGAAGCTGACAGCTTCGATCCGCGGCAGCCTGGTTGCTGCGAGCATGTTTACGTATTCGGCGCGCAGTTCAGGGGTCAGCGTAGGTTCGGCGTTCTGCAGCCCGTCGCGCGGACCAACGTCGCAGAGGATCACTCGATTGGGAGCCATCTGAGTGCCTACGCGCCGCCGCGTCCGTTGACCGGAAGCAGCTCGCGTTCGCCAACTCCCCGCAGGACATGCAGGTCGATCGCTCCGGGTGGAAAGACGTCGATCGAGTACTGGACCGCGTCGCCGTCGTTGATGTGGATCGTCTCGGTGATCTCCAATGCGCCGGTCGTGCGGGAGACGCCGAGCGCGGCGCCGACCTCTTCATCCGGCTCGAGTAGACGCGGGCGGATCGCAGTGCGCGCGAAGGCGACCGGCACTCCTGCGCTGATCACAACGTCCAACATCATTTGACCCCGTTCGATTGCCGCTGTCAGCTTCTCTAGCGACGGCAGCGGGACGGAAGGATGAATCCAGTCGCGCATATGCGCAGCGGGGGCCTTGTCGACTAGGACTGTCCGCTCTACGCAGAGCGCGTTGGAGTTCTTGCGCAGGTTGAGTGCCTCGCCGACATATCCTGGTGCCCTCTTCTGGCCGATCGAAACGTCGCGGGCCTTCACGTTGTGGCCCTGGCGACGAGCGAGAGATGCGTATGACTCGAGTACCTCAAGGCCCTCGCTGAAAGCGGATGGGACGGCGACGCGGCCAACGTAGGTACCTGAGCCCTGGCGGCGGACAATTTCGCCGTTGGCAGAGAGGCGCTCAAGCGCTAGGCGCAGAGTCCCGCGCGAGATACCGAGCATCGCTGCAATCTCCTGTTCGGGAGGGAGTCGATCGCCCGGTCGGTGGTTACCCGGCCCGAGCCATTCTCGCAGTGAGATCTCGGCGCTGTCCACGACCGAGATCTTCTCCGGCCTTGCCTTTGGTGGCATGAGCGTCATCGACCGACCTCAACTTTCGCTCGCGCCGCGTTTGCCGACGCGAGGGCCGCGTTTGCGCGTGCGAACCTCGGATCGTCGGTCATTCCGTTGAGATTAGCGGCGACGATCAGCGACGCGACCGACGCTGCCGATCCGGCCAGCAGTACCGCCGCTACGGCGTCGGGTGTGAATGGCCAGCTGCCTGCTCCGGCAACAGCGGCGGCGCCCTCTGCGACCTGGGCGGCAGTTTCGGCGATCGAGAGCGGCGCGTCGGCCGCGAAGCCCATATCTCCTGCGTCGATTGCCTCGGAGTAGGCGGTCATTTCCAGTTCTGCCGCCGCCATGCTGGTGCTTCGGAAGCTGCCCGCACGCTTCGCAAGCAGACTCATTGGCTCACCATCGTCGAGGCGCGCGGCGGCCAGCGTCGCCGTAAGTTCAAGAAGGGCTGCTGCTTGGCCGCAGACAACGGCCGCGACTAGACCTGCGGCAGGGGCAGCACTCGGTGACGCAACGGCGTCCAAGAGCACCGCCAGGTGCTGTTCGCCAACGGCGCTCATCGCGCCAGCCTAACTAGAACAGCCCGACTGTGTTGCCGTTGGCATCAATGTCGATGTCGAAGGCCGCGGGTGTCTTACCAAGGCCAGGCATCTGCATGATGTCGCCGCAGAGTGGGACCAGCCAGCCGGCACCGGTGTAGGCACGCATATCGCGGACCGGCAGCGTGAAGCCCTTCGGTGCGCCGAGCTGCGTCGGGTCGTGAGTCAGCGAGAGTGGCGTCTTCGCCATGCACATCGGCAGCTTGTCGAGTCCGGCAGCGGTGAACTGTTCGATCTTGCGCTCCGCATCGAGGTAGTAGACGACATCGTCGGCGCCGTAGGCCTTCGTCGCGATCGCGTGGATCTTCTCTTTGATCGTCGCGTCCGCTGGGTAGAGGAACTGGAAGTCCGAAGGTGCGTCGGCCGCAGCGACGACCGCTTCGGCCAACTTCGATGCACCATCGCCGCCCTTCTCAAACGCTTCGTTGAGCTCGGAGGCAAATGCGCCGCCCTCGAGGGCGAGTTGACGAACCATCTCGACCTCTTCGTCTGTGTCACCGGGCCGGCGGTTGACCGCGACTACGCAGGGGAGACCAAACTCTTTGACGAGGCTGAGGTGGTGGTACACGTTTGACATTCCGTCTTCGATTGCCTTGCGGTTCACTTCAGGCGAGTCGCTCTCCTCGTCCATTCCGCCGTGGTGCTTGATCGCGCGAACGGTGCAGACGAGCACGACTGCGTCAGGGCGGAGTTCGCCTGCGCGGCAGACGATGTCCATGAACTTCTCCATCCCCATGTCGGAACCGAAGCCGGACTCCGTAAGAACGTAGTCGCCAAGCTTCAGTGCGATTCGGTCGGCAATCACCGAGTTGTTGCCGTGGGCGATGTTGGCGAACGGGCCAGCGTGCATCAGCGCCGCCTGGCCTTCGAGGGTTTGAATCAGGTTTGGCTTGAGTGCGTCCTTAAGCAGCACCGTCATCGCGCCAGCGGCCTGTAGGTCCTCACCGGTTACCGGCGTGACCCCGTCGAACTGGTAGGCCGCGGTGATCGCCCCGAGTCGCTTGCGCAGATCTTGGAGGTCGCTCGCTACGGCGAGGATTGCCATCACTTCTGATGCGGCGGTGATGTCGAAGCCGGTCTCACGCGGGTAACCGTTGGCGCGGCCGCCGAGCCCAATCGCAACGTCGCGCAGTGCGCGGTCGTTCATGTCGAGCGCGCGCTTCCAAGTGACTCTCAGCGCGTCGATGCTGTGCGGGTTACCGTGGAGGATTGACGCGTCGAGTAGTGCGGCGAGCAGGTTGTTGGCTGCACCGACGGCGTGAATGTCACCGGTAAAGTGGAGGTTCAAGTCCTCCATCGGCACGATCTGCGCGTAACCGCCGCCTGCGGCGCCGCCCTTGATCCCGAATACGGGGCCGAGTGATGGCTCGCGCAAGCAGAGAACGGGGTTCTTCCCGATCTTGCCGAGGCCCTGCGTCAGCGACACGGCGGTCGTCGTCTTGCCTTCTCCTGCCTTGGTTGGCGTCATTCCGGCAACACAGATCAGCTTGCCGTCAGGGCGATCCTTCAGCCGCTCGAGAACTGAAAGCTCAATCTTGCCCTTGAAGCGGCCATAAGGCTCGAGTTCGTCCGGTTCGAGGCCGAGGGTCGCACCGATCTGCTCAATCGGAATCATCTCTGCTTCTTGGGCGATCTCAAGACTGCTCTTCATGACTGCTCCTGTGTTTTGGGTTGGAGAAACTCTTGGCGAACGGCGTTCTAGTGCGAGACGGCAGCTGCGCCAAGCTCAGAAACGAGCTCGTCGGTGTAGAAGCGCTCGACTTCGAAAGGCTTGATCAAGTCCGGGGTCTTCCCGGTTGCAATCAGCTCGGCCAGCGTTACGCCGACGATCGGCGCAGCCTTGAAGCCGTAGGTTCCCCAACCGGTCGAGACGAGGAATCCGTCGACCTCTGTCTTGCCGAGGATCGGCGAGTAGTCAGGGCTGAGGTCGCATAGTCCTGCCCAGCTGCGCAGCATCCGAGCGCGTTCCAACTGAGGGAAGAGCTCCAGCGCGTGGCGCGTCGACTCCTGCAGGAAGTTAAGTGTGCCGTTCATCCTGTACGTAGTCCACGGTTCAATCTCAGAGCCGATCAGGAACTCACCGCGGTCGGTCTGCGAGATGTAGACGTGCATCTGCGAGGAGACGATCACCTTGTCGAGAATCGGCTTGACCGGCTCGGTCACGAAGGCCTGCAGGATGTGCGTCGTGATCGGCAGTTCAAAGCCAGCCATCTCAGAGAGGATCGAGGACCAACCAGCAGTTGCCGAGAGCACCGTGCCGCCGTTGACGCGTTGGTTGCCGTTGACTGTGACGCCTGTAACGCGGTCGCCGTCCTTGTGGATCGCAGTGACTTCGCTGTTCGAATGGATCTCAGCTCCGCCTCTGTCGGCTCCTCGCGCGTAACCCCAGACGACGGCGTCGTGGCGGATGATGCCGCCTGGTGGGTGGTAGAGGGCGCCCATGATTGGGTACTCGGCGTCGTCGGTCACCTGCATTGCAGGGACCATCCGCTGAACTTCGTCGGCGTCGACAACTGAGGTGTTGATTCCGACCAAGCGGTTGACTTCTGCGCGCTCGTGCATCACGAACATTGCGCGGTCGGTGTGG
>WLNV01000141.1 GCA_009699615.1 Actinomycetota bacterium | reverse complement strand
CTGGCCGTCTGTGGGCCGCCGGCGCCGGGGCCGGAGAGCGTGATCTCGGTAATCGCAGGCGACTCGATCGTGACGGCGTTGAACGAGCCGTTGATGCTCGCCAACGGATGAGCTGCGTAAAGAAATGCCGGGTGAACCCGGACCGAGATCGCGTCGCCGACGCGCTCTGCGGTGCCGAGCAGCTTCAGCGCTAGGCCGAACTCCTTCGCGTAAGCGATGTCCTCGGTCGTCAGCTGCTCAATCCCCTCAAAGACGACATCATCGAGAGCCACCCAGCCACCGAAGGCAAGCTGCGCGAGCAGCGCCATCTTTGCTGCCGCGTCGGCGCCGCTGACATCCTCGGTCGGGTCTGCCTCAGCGAATCCAAGCTGCTGCGCCTGCGCGAGCGCGTCCTCGTAGCTGGCGCCGGTTGACGCCATCTCGGAGAGGATGAAGTTGGTCGTGCCGTTGACGATCCCGTGGACGCGGTCGATCTGAGCGCCGCTCAGCGACTCGGAAAGAACGCGGATTACCGGCACGACGGCGGCGACTGCTGCCTCGAAGCGGATCTGGCCACCCCCGGCCTCAGCAGCGGCCCAGAGCTCAGGGCCGTGGCGGCTCAACAGCTGCTTATTGGCGCTAATGACCGGCAGCCCTGCATTGAGCGCAGCCAGCACGTATTCACGAGTCGGCTCGGTGCCGCCCATCACTTCAACGATCAGGTCGGCCTCGGCGATGATCGCTTCGGCGTCGCCCTCGCTGCGAGTCAGTACACCGCTGATGACCGGGCGTCGGCCGGTCAGCCGTGCGACGTCATCGGCGCGCTCTTCAACCAGCTCAGCGAAAGCTGCGCCGACCGTGCCACGGCCGAGCAGGCCGATCTTCAGCAAGTCGTCAGACATCGCGCACCAGCAGATCATCGTTGCTCTCACGGCGCACGACAACGCGCGCGTCGCCGTTGCTCGCGAAGATCACTGGAGGCCTCAAAGCGCCGTTGTAGTTGTTGGCCATCGCATGACCGTACGCCCCTGTGGCCGGAACAACGACCAGATCCCCTGCAACCGGCTGGTTGAGATCGGCGTCGCGGATCAGGATGTCACCGGATTCGCAGTGTTTTCCTACCAGATGGCAGGCCGTGCCTCCACCGAAGCGATCGGCGATCTCAGCCTCGTAGCGGGCGCCGTAAAGCATCGGCCGCAGGTTGTCGGACATTCCGCCGTCAACCGCCACGTAGGTATCGACGTTGCGCTTGACCGACTCGACTGCGTAGAGCGTCACGCAACCGTTGGCGACGAGCGCCCGGCCCGGCTCGTCGAGCAGCTTGTGACCGGAGCCGAAGACGCTCTGCAGCGCGCCTGCCTTCGCAGCGGCATATTCGGCGTAGGTCGGCGGATGATCTTGCGCCGTGTAGGCCGCCGCCAGGCCGCCGCCGAGGTTGTAGGCCTTGAAGTCACCGAGGCTGGCAAGCGTCCGCAGCGCGCCTTCGAAAGGTGAGAGATCGAAGATCTGCGAGCCGATGTGGAAGTGGAGCCCTGCCAGATCGAGTGATTCGATCGATTGCGCTCGGGCGATCGCCGCCGGCGCGTGCTCAAGGTCGAAGCCGAACTTTGTGTTCGGTCCGCCGGTTGAGATCGCTGGATGCGTATCGGGACTGACGCCGGGCGCAATCCGCAGGTAGATCTTCTGCGCGTCGGATCCTTCAACGAGTCGTTCAAGTCGGTCAAGGTCGCGCAGGTTGTCGACGACGATTGCTCCGATGCCGAGCTCTACCGCGCTTTGAAGATCGAGATCACTCTTCGCGTTGCCGTGCATCTGAATCTTCTTTGCGGGTACTCCCCCAGCCAGCGCGATCGCCAGCTCACCGGCCGAGGCGACGTCGCAGCCAAACCCCTCTTCAGCGAAGAGAGCGCAGACCGCGGCGCACGGGAACGCCTTCGAGGCAAAGATAAGTTCGAAGTCGTCGCTCTCAGAGGAGAACGCAGCCTGCAGGCCGCGGGCGCGGGCACGCATGTCGTCCTCGGCGACGATGTAGGCGGGCGTGCCGAACTCACGTCCCAACTCGACGACATCACAGCCGCCGACCTCGAGCCTTCCAAGCTCGTTGATCCTGCTCCCTATCGGGTAGACGTTCTCAAGTGGTTGCGGTTCAGCCATCGGCGCGCATCATGCCACTCTGCGCAGGCAACATGACCGATCCATGTCGCCGAAAGACGACTGCCAAGCAGATCAACGCACCGAAAATCATCGCCAGGCTCTGCAGCTGCGGCAGCGTCAGCCCAAGCGCGGCGACGTCGTTGCGGCGCAGAAACTCAACGAGGAAGCGCTCCAGCCCAGCAAGCAGAAGCCAAAGCGCGAACAGGACCCCCGGCCGCACGCGGTCGCGCAGGTTCCAAAGCAACCAGGCGATCAGGCCCATCACGAGCGTCTCGTAGATAGGAGTTGGGTGGACCGTTACACCGGGCGCCGTCGGGGCCGTGCCGTCGGGATAGCCCATTGCCCACGGCCCGTCCCAGGCCTTGCCGTAATCGCCGTCGCCTGCGAGCTGGCATCCGATCCGGCCGATCGCGTAGCCGACGGCCAGCGGCACAGCTGCAAGATCGAAGGTCGCAGCGTCGAGGCACTTACGCCAGCGCGCCCAGATGATTACTGCCAGAGCGCCGCCTGCCGCGCCTCCGTACCAAACAAGGCCAGAGCCAGAGAAGATGCTGCCGAGCACGTCTCCGTTGACGCGGTCAAGATTTTCGACGATCCAAATCAACCTCGCGCCGATAAGGCCGCCAGCCAGCGCAGCAAAGATCGATTCATAGGCCCAGTCACCAGGAAGCCCGCGCTCACGTAGGCGGCGGTGAAGTACTGCTCCGCCAGCCAAGAAGGCGAGCGCAAACATCAGGCCGAAGGTCTTGATCGGCAGTCCGAAAAGATCGATCTCCGGCTGCATTGCTAGAAGGCTAGAGGTAGTTCAGGGGGCTGGTCACTTGACCATTGATGCGCACCTCGAAGTGGAGGTGGTCACCGAAGCAGAGTCCGGTGCAACCGACGTAGCCGATCACCTGCCCCTTGCTGACGTTCTGCCCGACGGTCACGGCATAGCGCGACTGGTGGGCGTAACAGGTCGAGAGCGAAGCGCTGTGCGCGATGCACGTGTAGTTGCCATAGCCCCCGTTCATCGACGCAACGCGCACGGTGCCACTGTCGGCGGCGCGGATTGGCGTGCCGCCGGGAACGCCAATGTCAATCCCTGGGTGGCATGACTCCCAAGCGCGCCGCTCGCAGAAAGGAGAGGTGATCGGTCCGTTTACCGGCCAGATCATCGAGCCTGAGCCTTGACGAATCGGGCCGCCGCCGACCAGTACGCCCTCGATCTTGGCCTGGGTCTCACGCATCTGCGAGAGCGAACCCTCAAGCTGATGGCGGTCGGCCTTGACGCTGGCTAGCAGCGCCGCCTTGCGCTCCTTGCTCTTGTCGAAGCCGCTGCGCGTCGTAACAAGTTCGCCCTTGATCGAGGCGACGGCGTCGCGCTTGACCTTGATCCGCGAGGTGATCGCCTGCTGGCGATTCTCGAGCGTTCCAAGCCGATTGGCATTGATCGTTGCATCGACGCGCGCGGCTCGAACGACCGTGATCACGTGACGGTCCTGCTCGCCGATCCGCTGCAGGAATTCGCTGCGTTCGAGCAGCTCAGCAAAGCCCTTCGAGTCAAGTACAACCGAGATCAGCGTTGGCGCGTCGGCGCGGTAGAGCTGAAATAGGCGCTGACCGAGCACGCGGCGCCCCTCTTCGAGCCGAGCCTTCATCTCAACCTGTCGGCGACGCTGCGTGCGGAGATCGTCCTGAATCCCGTTCAGTTGCTTCGACTCACGCTTGAGACCAACCTCGATCTCGTCCTGGCGCCCTTGCAGCCCGTCGATCTTGCTCTGCAGTCCGTTGATCTTGTGCTGCCAGGCGGCGACGTCTGTCGTGAGCACGTCCTCGGTCCCCTTCTTCTTGTCGACCTCCGACTGCGTCTTCTCGATCTTGTTCTTCAGAGTGCTGAGCTTGGCGTCGGTCGATGCGCCGAGTGAGCCGACGGGAACGACCGCCCAGAGGACGGCAGGAAGGATCGCCACGAGAGCGAGCAGGGAAAGGCGGGAGCGCATCAGGGCGCGGAAGCTATTGGTCATCCGATTCATTGGCAATCACTGCAATCAGGCCTGCGAGGTCAGCTGACGGGCTCGCGCTAAGAAAAGCGCTAACCAGGCGGCAATGCCCGGTATTCGCCCCTGAAGGCAGAAGCCTCCGTTGGGTCCCCCGCTCCCTCACGCGTATCGGTGAGGAACTCGGCCTGACCGCAGGTTACCAAGGCCCTCCCGCTAGGCTTGGGAAGAATCTTGTTGAGTCGACCCTAAGGAGCAAAAGTGGCCGGTCTAAGTGGGCGTATGTCAACCGTCATAAAAGCGAAGGTTTCAAAGGTTCTGGACCGCGCCGAGGATCCGGGCGAGACGCTCGATTACAGCTACCAGAAGCAACTTGAGTCGCTGCAGAAGGTGAAGCAGGGAATCGCTGAGGTCGTGACGGCCAAGAAGCGCCTGCAGATGCAATCAGAGAAGCTTGAACAGTCGGTCGTCAAACTCGACACGCAGGCCCGTCAGGCGCTCGCCCAAGGGAACGAAGAGCTGGCGCGCGAAGCTTTGGAGCGCAAGAACGTCGCCCAGACTGAGCTCCAGTCGTTCGACTCGCAGATCGCTGAACTCGAAGGCCAGCAGCAGAAGCTGACCGATTCCGAAGCCAAGCTGCGCGCGAAGATCGAGGCCTTCCGCACCAAGAAGGAAACGATCAAGGCTCAATACTCGGCCGCCGAAGCTCAGGTCCGCATCTCCGAGGCAGCGACCGGCGTTGGCGAAGAGATGGCCGACGTTGGCCTCGCGATGCAGCGCGCCGTCGATAAGACGGAGGACATGAAGGCACGCGCCGCAGCCGTTGAAGAGCTCGAGGCAGCCGGAACGTTCGACGACCTAACGACGCTCGGTGACGGCAACGATGACAT
>WLNV01000140.1 GCA_009699615.1 Actinomycetota bacterium | reverse complement strand
TCGTCGGCAACGACGAGCACGCTGGTTGGGCCTACTTGGGCTGAGATGTACTGGCCGCGCTCACGTAGCTGACCGGTATGGCCGACGCAGACCCAACCGGACTGAAAGAAGTTCTTCTGCTCCCAGTCAAGAACCGACGGGTCGGTGAAGGCGCTGCCGGGCAGCATCGTTGCTTCGGAGAGGCGCGTGCAGGTGCGCTCTAAGTCGGCTGCTGTGAAGGGGAAGGCAACTTCGGGCATCTCTCTCACTCCTCGGTAACGCATCAGGCTACTGACGACAAAGTCAGGAATAGAGATGCTAGCCAGTCGCGCGGGGGTTTACCAGTGCACGCCCTTCATCAGATTGGCCATCGCCATCTGCTCGATACTGGCCTTCTTTTCCGGTGCAGCGTCGCGGCCGGACGATGCCGCCGACTCGGGGAATACGCGGAAGGCAGCGTTGAGGATCTGGTCGAGCACCTTCGGCGCCAGCGCGTAGCCAACCTCAGCCACCGTCCCAAGCCTCGTGTTGATCTGCTTCGGCTTCCGACGCAACGCGTCACAGACCATCGACCCAGCCTCGTCCGGTGAGATCGCCGGGAAGTGGTCGTACATCTTCGTCGGCGCGATCATCGGCGTGCGCACGAGCGGCATGTGGATCGTCGTGAAGGTGATGTTGTCGCCGATCAGCTCCGAGCTGACGACGCGCGTCCAAGCGTCAAGCGCGGCCTTTGAAGCCACGTAGGCACCGAAGCGCGGCGGGCTGGCCTGAACTCCGATCGACGAGACGTTGACGATGTGACCAAAGCGGCGCTGCTGCATGTGCGGAATGAAGCCCATCACGAGTCGGATTGCGCCGAAGTAGTTGAGCTGCATCGTCCGTTCGTAATCGTGGAAGCGGTCGAGGCTATTGGCGAGCGAGCGCCGGATCGAACGACCGGCATTGTTGACGATCATGTCGACCGAGGCATGCTGCGAGAGGATCGTCGTCACAAGCTCGTCGATCGACTCCATGTCGGAGAGATCGGCCGAATAGCAGTAGGCGCTTCCGCCGGCCAGTTCGATCTCAGTCTTGACCTCTTCAAGCTTGTCGAGCGAGCGCGCAACCAGCAGCGGCGTTCCGCCGGCTGCAGCGATCTCCAAAGCCGCCGAGCGGCCGATGCCGCTGGAGCCGCCCGTGATCACAACGGTCCGCCCGTTTAGCGCAGAGCGCAGCGAACTGCTTGCGAAGCCACCGGCGTCGAGGTGGTTCTCCCAGTAATCCCAGATCTCCTGCGCGTAGTCGGCGAGTGGAGGAACCGCGATCCCGCTGCCGGCCAGCGCAGCGTCGGTCTGGGTCGTATCAAACGAGCAGGTGAAACCTGTGTGCTCGATTACCTCAGTTGGAATTCCAAACTCGTCGAGCACCGTTTCGGCAACCGTTGTCACGCCGGGCAGCGAGCGAACAAGCGCGTTGGCTTGAGCCGCAAGTGGGTCAAGCGGGCCGGGCGGCAGGCGAAGCGCGAGGTGCGGCGCGTCGGCTGCCTTGGCGAAGAGGTTCAGCGCTTCGGCCGAAGAGATCATCTGTGGCGACGCGAGGTGGAAGGCGCTGCCGTCAAGGCCGTCTTTGTGCGCGATCTCGACGATTGCGTCGGCGACGAAGTCGACCGGGACGATGTTCGTCTCACCGATCTCAGGGCCGATCAGCGGCAGCCACGAGGGGAGAACCTTGCGGGCGCGGCGGATTGCGCTGAAGAAGTAGTAGGGCCCGTCGACCTTGTCGATCTTTCCGGTCCGTGAATCGCCGATCACTACGGCCGGGCGGTAGATCCTCCACGGCACGGCGCTGAACTCACGCACCAGCTTCTCCGATTCGAACTTCGTGCGGTGGTAGGGCGACGGCAGCGGCTGGCCTTCGTCGAACATCTGCTCCGTGAAGACGCCTTCGTAGGAGCCGGCGACGGCGACCGATGAGATGTGGTGGAGCTTGCCTGGTTGGAGCTGAGCAACAAGCTCCAGCAGATGTGCCGTGCCGCCGGTGTTGAGCTCCTCATTGCGGGCCTCGGAGGCAGTCATGTCGTAGATCGCTGCGAGGTGGAAGACGTGGTCGATCTTGCCGCGATGCTCCGCGACCCATTCCTCAGTGACGCCCATCGATGGCTCCAGCAGGTCACCGCTTACGACCTTGAGCTTCTCGCCGCCGGGCCAATGCTGTGCTGTCGCCTCAAAGCGCTCGCGCGAGCCTTCACGCACGATCGCGTAAACCGTTCCGCCACGCGCAAGTAGTCGCTGCGTGAGGTTGCTACCGATGAATCCCGTCGCGCCCGTTACGAGGTAAGTCGTCATCAGGCGAGCCTAACGGAGCGCGTAATGCTTCGCAGCGCTACCAGCCGGCTTGCCAGCTGTCGCCGGCTGCAGCCTTGAGACGCTTGGCGGCGTCTTTGCGAGCCTCTTTGCGCTTCTCGAGGCGCCATTGCAGCAGGCTCATGCAGAGGATGAAGAGCGGGAAGAAGGCGATCACCATGAAGCCGGTCATCGTCACAACGCGGTCGGTGGCCGCACCGTAGGTTCCTTCGCCGCTGATCGGCTCCTGCGGCGTCGCGGCGAGCGCAGCCGGGGCAAGCAGCAGCAGGCTGACGGCTGAAGCTGGGAGTACGGCGAGGACTCGGAAGGTCACGCCGAAAGCTTATCGAATGCTCAACGGGTCTTGATCTTCGACTTCAGGAACGGGATTACCGTCTTGAGGAAATCGTTCGTTGCCGGGGCTGCCAGCAGCGGATCAAGATGGCTCGTCGTCGCCTTGCCGTCGACGATTACGAGGCCGCCCTTCGGGACCTTTGAGCGTGCCGCAAAGGTCTTCGCGCCGTTGACGACGCCGTCCCTGGTTCCCGTAAGCGAGGTCTGGAAGGCGTAGTAGGGAATGTTGACGTCCTTGATGTGCCATACCCGTAGCCCGAGCACCTTGGCGGCCGGGCTGTTGCGATCCATTGAGCTGGCGCCGTTGGTGTCAACGTTGAGCCGCAACGGGTAGTACCAGTCAACGCTGTTGGTGCCGTACTTGTCGCCGCTGAAGCCCTTGGCGACGTTCTGTATCGGCGTTACCTCGCTGTTCTGCCAGCCGCGCGGATCGCCGCTGGTGGCCAAGTGGCCGGCGCGAACCTGAATCAGCGAGAGCGCTGCCGGCGAAGTGTCGTTGTCGAAGGCGAAGCCGAGCGCGCCCTCATTGGTTGTTGGCACATCGGCCTTCAGATACGAGGGAAGCAGTGGGAAGGATGCCAGCACCGAAAGCGCGTTCGGGGCCTTCAAAGCCGCCAGCGAGCCGATCTGCGCGAACGGTCCGGTCGCCCACGCGAATCCCGAGAGGCCCAGAAGGTTGGCCCACGGTCCATCGGGGTTGCTCGCTGTCACGTCGAGCTTCGCGAGGTTGGCGCGCGCGCCATCCGCGGTGTCGGTCGCGTCGAAGGTTCCGGCCAACCCGCCGTCGATCGCGACGATCCCGGCGATGTCCTTGTAACCGGGCTTGCCGTTGAAATCCCAAGCGGCATAAGCGGCGGCCATCGAGGCGCCGAGCGAGTGGCCACCGAGGATCACTGTCTTGCCCTGCTTCTTGGCCTGAAGGATCACGGCTCGGGCATCCTCGAGCTGCATCTTCATGCCCCAGTCCTTCATGAACTTGAAATCTTTCGCCTGCTTCGGCGTGAACTTCTCCTTCTGTGTGGGGTTGAGAACCCAGCCGAGGTAGTAATCGAGCGCCTGCTGGGCCGTTGCCTTGTTGGCCAGCACCTTCTGCATCATCGAGTTGTCCTCGAGTGCCTGCTCGCGGCGATCCATTGCCCAGACCTGAAGGCCAGGGACCTTCTTTGCCAGCTCGGCGCCAACGAGCGCGAAGTTCTCAGCTCCACCATTAGTGCCTGGGATCAGCAGCAGCACTTTCTTTGCGCTGCTCGGCCCGTACTTGGTGATGAAGACCTTGTTGTACTTGGCTGGCGTGCCGGGCAGCGAGCCGACCTTGACGACGGTCGGAGCGGCCGCTCCAGCCGACGCCGCGAGCGTCAGGCTGAGGGCAGCGGTGGCCAGGGCTGAGAACGTCTTGAGATTGCGCATATCGCGGCACCGTACCATCTCCCCGTGGCCACTATCACCGCTTCAGATTTGGGCAAGGACGTCGCAGGTCGTCCGCTGCTCCGTGGCGTCTCGTTCAGGCTTGAGCGGCGCGACCGGATGACGATCGCCGGGCGCAACGGCGCCGGCAAGACGACGCTGCTGCGAATGCTCGCTGGTGAGACGCCGATCGACTCGGGTGAACTCTCGCTGGCGAAGGGCACGCGCCTTGCGCTTCACGACCAGCGCCCGCCGCGCGAGCGCTCACTGACGCTGCGCGATTACGTACTCAGCGGCTGCACTGAGGCGGTTGCGCTGGAAGCAAAGTTGACTGACTTGGAGACGAAGATGGGAGAGGGCGACCAGCGCGCAGTCGATGCCTACGCAAACGTGCAGGCCCGCTTCGAGCTGGCCGGCGGCTACAACTGGCGCGACCGCGTGACCGACATCGTCTTCGGCCTCGGCTTCCACGAGCGCGACCTCGCTCGCTCGCTCGACAGCTTCTCCGGCGGCGAGATGACGCGCGGCTCGCTGGCCCGAGCGCTGGCTGGCTCGCCCGATGTGCTGCTGCTCGACGAGCCGACCAACCACCTCGACATCGAATCGCTCGAATGGCTTGAGAAGACGCTGGTGGAACTGGACGCGGCGATCATCCTCGTCGCCCACGATCGCTGGTTCCTCGAGGCCGTCGGCACCTGTGTGCTGGAGCTGGAGGCTGGCCGCTCACGCTTCTTCAGTGGCCCTTGGCACGCTTGGCGCACCGAGCAGGCGGCGCGCGAGATCGCGCTCGGCCGCTCAATCCAGAAGCAGAAGCTCGAGATCGAACGGATGGAGAAGTTCGTCGAACGCTTCCGTGCCAAGGCTTCGAAGGCGAAGCAGGCGCAGTCGCGCGTCAAGGCCCTCGACAAGATGGAAAGGGTTACGGAGGACCCGCGCGACCGCCGCGAGCTTGGCTTCAAGTTCGCCGCTCCGGAGCGCTC
>WLNV01000014.1 GCA_009699615.1 Actinomycetota bacterium | reverse complement strand
TGCACCGGTTGTAACCAGGCCTGCATCGGCCACTACCACGCAGGCACGGCGATCAACTGTGCGATCAACCCTTGGACCGGGCGTGAAGCAACGCTGCCGCGGCCAACCGAATCGAAGCGGAAGATCGTGATCGTCGGAGGTGGGCCGGCAGGTTGCGCCGCCGTCCGCGCAGCGCCAGGCGCCGACATTGTCCTCTTCGAACGTTCACCTGACGGGCTTGGCGGCCAGTGGCGCCACGCGCTGGCTGGCCCTTCACACGAGCCGATCGCGCGGCTGACGATCGAGAACCTTGAGCGCTGGGCGCAGGGAGCCGACGTTCGACTCGGTGTCGATGTGACGCTCGAGCAGATCATCGCTGAGCAGCCTGACCTGGTCGTGCTGGCAAGCGGTGCGCTCGAGCACCGTCGCCCGTTTAAAGTTTCCCCCGGTGCATCAAAGCTGCTCGACGGATGGGCCGTGCTGGACGGTGCCGAGGTTGAAGGGCCGGTCGTAGTCTGGGAGTGGGGCGGGGACTGGACCGGTTTCATCGCCGCTGAGATGCTCGCCGTCGCTGGCCACGCGGTGCGACTCGCAAGCAGCTCGGCGGCCTTCGGCGAAGGAATGCATCAGTACCAACGCAACCTTTACCTAGGGCGCCTCGATGAGCTTGGCGTTGAGCTCGTCAGCCATGTGGAACCGATCCGCCTCGGCGCCGGTGAATTGCTTGTGCGCAACGTCTTCTCGGAGCGCGAGATGACGCTCGACGGCGTGGGCACATTGGTTGTAGTCGGCGGCCGTGAGCCCTACTTCCCGCTCTACGAGCCGCTCGTCGAAGCTGGCGTAAACGTCGAGCGGGTCGGAGACTCACTCGGCGCACGGACGACTGAAGAGGCCGTCCACGAAGCGACCGTTGCTGCGCTTGCGGGTTGAACGCGGCGATTTGCGGCTGCGAGCGGGCTATGCTGCCCCCACGAGCCGCAAATCACGGGGGTTTGTAAGTGCAGGAGATGGTCATCTACGGAGTTTCGTTCGACATGGTCGGCAAGCAGCCGATCGTCTTGCTGAAGACCGTTGACGGAAACAAGTTTCTGCCGATCTGGATTGGCCACCCCGAGGCGGCAGCGATTCTGATGAAGCTGCAGGGTCAGGCGACGCCGCGGCCGATGACCCACGACCTCGTCGTTGAGATCCTCGACGAACTTGAGACCAACTGCGCGCAGGTCGCGATCACCGAGCTGCGCGACAACACCTTCTTCGCGACGATCACCTTGAAGATCGGCGAGAAAGAGATCGAGATCGATTCCCGCCCCAGCGACGCGTTGGCGTTGGCAGTTCGTTCGGAGTCGCCGATTTTCGCGGCTGAGGACGTGATTGCCGAATCGGCGATTGAGTTCGAGCACGAAGTCGAGGACACCGAGGAGGTCGTTGACCGCTTCAAGGACTTCCTTGATCAAGTTTCGCCTGAGGATTTTGGCGGCGGCGACAGTTAGCGCGCGGCTGCTCGCGGTTGGCGCTGCAGCGTTCTTCCTGATTGCCGTACCGGCCAGCGCGCTTGCCGACGCCCCAGTCCCGCTGACTAGCGACCGGGCCGAGGCGATCGCCGACAAGACGCCGGTCTTCATCGAGCAGCGCCGTGCCCATCGCCCAACGTCGATCAGCGCGATCCGCAAGGCAGGCGGCAGCTGGGAGATCAGCCTGTTCAGCAAGGGCAAGGATCCGAAACAGGTCGCGCTGGCGAAGGTTGCCGCCGACGGAAAGGTGACGGAGGTCTGGGGCGGCTTCCAAGTTGCCTGGTCGATGGCCCGCGGGTACCCCGGCGCCTTCGGTCGTTCGGTGAACTCGCCGTGGATCTGGATCCCGCTCTGTATCGCCTTCTTGCTGCCGTTCTTCGATTGGCGCAATCCGTTCCGCTGGCTTCACTTTGATCTCCTAGCGCTGCTCGGCTTCAGCGTCTCGCTGGCCTTCTTCAATGACGCCAACCTTGGCATCTCGGTTCCGATCAGCAGTGCTCTGCTTGCTTGGCTGGTGATCCGGCTGCTTCTGATCGGACTCCGCCCCGACGCCCGCCCGCCTCCGCTCCGGCTGCTGATCCCTTGGCACTGGCTAGCCGTCATCGGGCTCTTCCTGATCGGCTTCCGGATCGGTCTCAACGTCGTCGACGGCAATGTGATCGACGTCGGTTACGCGGGCGTGATTGGGGCCGACAAGTTCAGCCACGGGCGCGAGATTTATGGCTCCTTCCCGTTCGATAACGGCAGCGGCGACACCTACGGGCCGTTGCTCTACCTGCTCTACGTTCCGTTCGAATGGATCTGGCCCTGGCAGGGAACCTGGGATGACCTGCCTTCGGCCCACGCCGTTGCCGGTTTCGTTGATGTCGCCTGCACCGCACTGCTCTTCCTGATCGGTCGGCGGCTACGCGACAATGCGCTCGGTGTCGTGCTGGCCTATGCGTGGCTGGCGTTTCCGTTCACCGTCTATGTCACGAACTCGGGCAGCAACGACGCGATCCCGGCAGCGCTGATACTGGCAACGATCTGGCTCCACCGTCAGCCGGTTGCCCGCGGCGCGCTGAGCGTCGCCGCCGGGCTGACGAAGTTCGCGCCGCTGGCGCTGTTGCCGCTCTTCGCCGGCGACGGGCTTTGGGATTCGTCGCGACCGCGGTCGGCGCGGCTGAAGGGCCTGGCCGCTTACTGCCTTGGTGCGGTTCTGGTGGTCGGGATCACGGCGGCGATCTTCGCTCCGACGACCGATCTAAAGAGCTTCTGGGACCACACGCTCGGCTACCAGTTTGGCCGCGACGCGCCATTCTCCGTCTGGGGCTTCTACGGTGGTGGCTGGCGCACGGCGCAGAAGGTTGTTCAGGCAGCGACGATCCTGCTGGCGCTCGCCGCCTTCTTCATCCCTCGCCGTCGCAACATCATCACGCTGGCGGCGATGGCGGGGGCGATCATGGCCGCAGTGCAACTCTCCGCCACCTACTGGTTCTACCTCTACCTCGCTTGGGTGATCCCGTTCGCGCTGATTGCCTTCCTCGGCCGCCCGGCGCTTACTGGGCTGCGCGAGGGCTGGCCGGAGCGGCCAGTAGGAGTTGCTCGATCGACTCCGCCCGCCGCGGGCCCTGGCAGCGGATAATCACTGCGTTCAGCCACGGGTCATCCTCCGACGGCTCAAACTGGACGCGCATTCCCGAGACCAGCGAACCAACCGCCAGCTCGCGTTTGACGCCGATGACGCCGCCGCGGGCGCCGGTCATCCCGACATCTGTGATGTACGCCGTACCGCCTGGCAGAACGCGCGCGTCGGCTGTCGGAACATGCGTGTGCGTTCCGACGACGGCGCTGACCTGCCCGTCGAGATGCCAGCCAAGCGCGACCTTCTCGCTTGTTGCTTCAGCATGCATGTCGACAAGGATCTGGTCGGCTCCAGCCTTAACCAACTCTTCAACGGTGCTGTCGGCCGATTGGAAGGCGGGGTGGGCGGGATCGAGGAAGAGGTTGCCGGAGAGGTTGACGACGCCGAGCTTGACGCCCTCCTTCTCGACGATGCAGTGACCGTGGCCGGGCTGTGAGCGCAGGTAGTTGGCCGGGCGCAGGATCGCCTCGTTCTGATCGAGGTAGGGAAGAATCTCGGAGCGGCGATAGGAGTGATTGCCGAGCGTGATCACGTCGACGCCGGCTTCAAAGAGTTCGTCGGCAATCTTTGGCGTAATTCCGAGTCCGCCTGCCACGTTCTCGCCATTGACGACGACGAACGTTGGCTCGTAGCGCTCACGGATCGATGGCAGCAGTGCCAGAAGCGTGCGGCGCCCGCAGCTGCCGACAAGGTCGCCAACGAAGCAGATTGTTGCTTGATCTGAAGCCATCAGGCCAGACTTTCGCAGCTTCGCTCGCGCCCGGTGAGAGCGCCGTCCCTACCATTGGCAGCGATGGCCTTTCCGCTGACCCGAATGCGGCGCCTGCGCCGAACCCCGGCGCTGCGCGAGCTGGTGCGCGAGACGCGCCTGGATGCTGGCGATCTGGTGCTGCCAATCTTCGTCGAAGCGGCGCTCGAAGCGCCGGTCGCTATCGATTCGATGCCCGGCGTCAGCCGCCAACCGGTCAGCGGCGCGCTCTCCGAGGCCGCCGAGTGTCTGGCGCTCGGGATTCCGGCGATGCTCTTCTTCGGCATTCCTGAGCAGAAGGATGCCGACGGATCTGGCGCCTGGGACCCCGAAGGCGGTGTGCAGCAGGCGATCAGCGCGATCAAGGCTGCCCATCCAGACCTTGTCCTGATTGCCGACTGCTGCCTCTGCGAGTACACCGACCACGGTCATTGTGGGCCGCTGAATAATTCACGCGAGGTCGACAACGACGCTGCGCTCGAGCTGCTGGCTCGCACTGCCGTCAGCCAAGCGGCCGCTGGCGCCGACGTAATCGCCCCGAGCGACATGATGGATGGTCGCGTCGGTTTCATCCGCGCCGCGCTCGATGAGGCAGGCTACGAGGAGGTCGCGATCCTTGCCTACAGCGCCAAGTTCGCCTCCGCCTTCTATGGGCCATTCCGCGAGGCGGCAGACGGCGCCCCGGCCTTCGGTGACCGCCGCGGGTATCAGATGGATCCTGCCAATCTGCGCGAGGCAGTCCGCGAGGCTCAGCTTGATCTTGACGAGGGCGCCGACGCGCTGATGGTTAAGCCAGCGATTCCTTACCTCGATGTGATTCGGCGCGTTGCCGATCAAACTGGCGCGCCCGTTGCTGCGTACAACGTAAGTGGCGAGTATGCGATGGTGAAAGCGGCAGCCGCAGTTGGCGCGCTCGATGAACAGACCGCTGTGCTCGAGCTTCTAACTTCGATCCGCCGCGCCGGAGCGGATTTCGTCATTACCTACCACGCTAAGGATGCAGCCCGATGGCTTCAAAAGACGTAGCAGCGACACCCAAGATTCGCAGCCGCAAGGATGGTGCTGCGGTAAAGCTGAGCGACCTCGATCGCAAGCTGCTTGACCTGATGCAGGGCTCGTTTCCGATCGCCGCGCGCCCATACGAGGCCGTCGCGCTGGAGGCAGGGATCAGCGAAGACGAGGTCTTGGCAAGCATCGAGCGACTGCTGAAGGACCGCATCATCCGTCAGGTCACGCCGATCTATGACACTCGCGCGCTCGGCTACGGATCGATGCTCGTCGCGGCCAAGGTCGATCCCGAACACCCTTGGCGCGCCGCCAAGATCGTCAACTCACACCCCGGCGTTTCTCACAACTATCTGCGCAACCATGACTTCAACATGTGGTTCACGCTGGCAGTCGAGCAGGATTCGAAGCTCGGACTGCAGGGCACTCTCGACGTGCTGCAGGAGCTGACCGGCGCTGAGTCAATCCGCCAGCTGCCGACCCTGAAGCTGTTCAAGATTCGGATGGACCTCGAGATGAGCGGCGATACCGACACGCTCTCCAAGCGCGGCGTCGTCGAGGAGCCGGTTGATCTCCAGGCGCAGGATTACGACGACTTCGACCGCGCCGTGATTCGTGCCACCCAGGGCAATCTGCCGGTCGTCAGCGAGCCGTGGGTTGGAGCGGCCGAAGAGCTCGGGATCAGTGTTGACGAACTACTCGCGCACTTGGAAGCGATGAAGCAGCGCGGCCTGCTGCGCCGCGTCGCAGGAATTCTCTACCACCGCCGCGCCGGCTTCTCAGCAAACGGGATGGGCGTCTGGCAAGTCCCGGCCGACAAGATCGCCGAAATCGGCCCGCAGATGGCTGCCTACCGCGGCATCTCGCACTGCTACGAGCGGCCAACGTACGCCGATTGGCCCTACCAGATCTTCACGATGGCGCACGGTCGTTCAAAGGAAGAGTGCGACGCGATCCTTGATGCGATCGCCGATGAGTTCCCGATTGAAGATCGCGCGACGCTCTACTCGAGCACCGAGTTCAAGAAGATTCGGCTGCTCTACTTCACCGACGATTTCCGCAACTGGGAGCGGGAGTACGGCGGCGCCTAGTGAGCGTCTCGCTGCGCGACACGCGCTCCGCTGAGCTTTATGCGCGGGCGGTGCAGTACCTGCCGGGCGGCGTCAACTCTCCCGTGCGGGCGATGCGCTCGATCGGCCGCGACCCGCTCTTCATCGAGCGCGGGTCGGGAGCCGAACTGACCGACGTTGACGGCAACACCTACATCGATTACGTCTGCTCTTGGGGGCCGCTGATCCTCGGCCACGCAGATCCTGAAGTGATCGCGGCGATCACGGCGGCAGCAGCCGACGGGACAACCTTTGGCGCGCCGACCGCGGGCGAGGTTGAAATAGCCGAGCTGGTCTCGCACCGGGTCGGCAGCATTGAGATGCTGCGGATGACCAGCTCCGGGACTGAAGCGGCGATGAGCGCGATCCGTTTGGCGCGCGCCGCGACGGGCCGCGAGAAACTTCTGAAGTTTGCCGGTGCCTACCACGGTCACCTCGACGGGCTCTTGGCCGAAGCCGGCAGCGGCCTTGCGACAGGAGCGATCCCAAGCAGCCCCGGTGTACCGAGCGCGGCTACGGCAGCAACCGTGATCGTGCCTTGGAATGATCCGGAGGCGCTGATTGCTGCGACCGAAGAGCACGAGTTTGCCGCAATCCTTGCCGAGCCGTACCCCGCGAACATGGGACTCGTCCCGCCGGCCGACGGGTTCCTTGAGCTGCTGCGTGAACGAGCAACGGCAACCGGTGCGCTGCTCGTCTTTGACGAAGTGATCAGCGGCTTCCGCGTGGCTTCCGGAGGTGCTCAGGAGTTGACAGGAGTGAATCCCGATCTGACTGTGCTTGGAAAGATCTTCGGAGGCGGGCTGCCTGCGGCTGCGTACGGCGGCTCGCGCAAGCTGATGGAGTTGATCGCGCCGGCTGGCGACGTCTATCAGGCTGGCACGCTGAGCGGCAATCCTCTCGCGGTTGCGGCTGGCCTGGCCACGCTTCGTCGGCTCGATGACGCCGCCTACCTGCGTCTTCAATCGACTACCGAAGCGCTGGCCTCGGGTCTGCGTGACGCTGCCAGAGAGTCGGGAGTACCTGTCTACGTCGCCCACACCACCGGTCTCTGCACGGTCTTCTTCAGCGAACACCCGGTCGTTGACTACGCCTCGGCGCAGCGCTGCGACCTTGAGCTCTACGGCAGCTGGTGCCGCGCGTTGCTGGCGCGCGGCGTCTATCCGCCGCCGTCCCAGTTTGAAACTTGGTTCCCCTCGCTCGCTCATACCCCCGAGCAGATCGCGCAGACAATTGAGGTCGCCACGGCAGCATTCGCGGAGATTGCGTGAGCAGCGAGCAGACGCTGTCCGCGCTCGCTGCCGTCAGCGCTCAGCTCAGCAGCGACGGCGGACTACTTGCCGAGGCTTTGCTTGGGGAGGATCGCGGCCAGCTTGGCGACAGCGACCCGCAGCTCGGTGCGCTGGCGGCAGCTGGCCCGTGCTCGAGTGGCCGTGAGCAGCAGATAGCCGCGGTCGTCGAAGCGGTCTACGAAGGTTTCTTGCTCCACGGCGGCAGCTCGCGAATCCTCAACGCCGGTGACGCTGACCTCAACATCCTCGCCGGCGATCGCCTTTATGCGCTGGGGCTGGCGCAGCTGGCTGCGCTCGGCGATCTCGATTCGGTGGGCGAACTCGCTGACGTGATCGGTATCTGTTCCCAGGCTCGCGCGCTTGACGATGATGCGCTCGCCGCCGCTGCGTGGGAGCATGCTGCGAGCGCGATCGGGTGGGGAGGATCCCCAGCCGGCGAAGAGGCAAAGGCAGCCGTTGCGGCCGATCCGGACGCGGCGTCTGCGGCGCTCACCGACGCGGCGCGGGCGCTTCGAGGCGCTGCCGCGCAAACGAGCTGACCGGGGCGGCTTTCAGGCGGCCGTCGTCGTACTATTGATCGTCGGTAATGTTCAGCCCCGTCGGCTGACTGAGCGCAGCGCACGAAAACCATGGCAGATCGAAAAGAACCCAAGAGCAAATACACCGTAGATCGCAAGACCCCCGGAGCATTCGAGGGGGAGACGGTCACGCGCCGTCGCGCGATGGTGGTTGCTGGCCAGGCAGCAGGCGGTGTTGCTGCCGCAGCGTTCGTGCTGCCAGCGCTCGGTTTCGCGATGGGTCCGATCTTTGAGAAGCAATACCAGCCTTGGCAGCCCGTCGGCAAGGTCGACGAGTTCAATGACGAGAGCTACGTCCCGCGCACGATCACGCTGGTGGAGGGGATCGGCGACGCCGGCAAGTCGACCGTCTACATCCGCAAGTACAACCCGCAGCTGGATACCGAGCCGCGCGACGAATACAACGACTACATCGCGATCTCAACGCTCTGTATGCACCTTGGTTGCCCCGTACGTTTCACGGCCGCCGCACAGCGTTTCATCTGCCCTTGCCATGGTGGCGTCTACGACATCGTCGGCAAGGTCACCGGCGGTCCTCCGGTCCGGCCGCTCGACCGCTTCTACACGCGGCTTGAGAAGGGCTCGGTGCTGGTTGGCCCGCGCTTCTCGGTCAACAGCGAGTTGCGTCGCTTCTCGCCTCGTGACCCGGGCGAGCCGCTCGACGGTGTCGGCCAGTACCTCTACCCGTCGCGACCATCGATGCGCAAGATTCCAGGTACCTAAGCGATGGCCAAGATCAAGCTGCCGGCAACGCCAAGCAACCCGCTGTCGTCGCCTAAGCGGCCAGGCAAGAAGTACGGTCCTTCCGGAGTGATGGGCCACGCGGGCGAGGCCGGCGTCACGGCGGTCGATTGGATCGACGAGCGCACCTCGCTCTCAGGCGGTCTGCGCTGGGCGATGTTCCGCAAGGTTCCGAAGGGGACCAACTGGTTCTACACCCTCGGCTCGGCAACGATGTTCGCCTTCCTCTCGCAGGCTGTCACGGGCGTCTTCCTCGCGATGTACTACGACCCCTCGGCGACGCGCGCCTACGAGTCGATCCAGTACATCAACAACGACGTCTTCCTTGGTGAATTTGTCCACGGCATGCACCGCTGGGGATCGTCGGTCATGGTGATTCTCATCTTCCTGCACATGGGACGCACGTTCTTCTTTGGTGCTTACAAGTATCCGCGCGAGCTGAACTGGGTGATCGGCGTGGCGCTGCTGGTGATGACGATGACGATGTCCTTCAGCGGATACTTGCTGCCGTTTGATCAGCGCTCCTACTGGGCAACGATCGTTGGCGTCAACATCAACGGCACCGGCCCGCTGGTCGGTCCCTACCTCTCCGAGTTCCTCCGCGCCGGCCCCTACTTCGGAGCCACGACGCTCTCGCGCTTCTACGCGATCCACATGTTGATGGTCCCGGGCGCAATTGCTGCGCTGATGGGCTTCCATCTCTACCTCGTCGCCAAGCTCGGAACAACGGCGCCACCTTGGATCAAGGCCAAGCCGCCTGAAGAGCTGCGCGAAGAGAAGGTCACGGTCGACCCATGAACAAGGAACAAAAAGAGCAGTACCTGCGCGACTACGGCACGCTGAAGAGTCAGGGCAAGCCGTTCTTCCCTTATGCCGTCGCCAAGGACAGCGCGATGGCGATCGTCGTGATGGCCGTGATCATCGCGATGTCGATTGTTCTCGGCGCCGAGCTCGGCCCGAAGGCCGACCCAACCTCAACGACTTACACGCCACGCCCCGAGTGGTACTTCTTCTTCCTCTTTGAGCTGCTGCGCGTGATTAAGCCGCCGGCGCTGGTGCCGCTGGCAACGATCGGCGTACCAACGATCTGCCTGATCCTGCTCTTCCTGCTCCCGTTCTACGACCGTGGCCCGGAGCGCCGCCCGGAGCGCCGCCCAATCGCGACGACGGCCGGGATCTTCGTTGTCTGCGCGATCGGCTACCTGACCTACCTTGGCGCCGCGGCGGGGCCTCCGACGCAGATCGACATTCCGGTGCCGGCAAATGTCTCTTCACAGGGTCCTGAGGCTGTTGCGAACTTTGAGGCGGGCAGCCAGGTCGTCGCCCAATCCGGCTGCGCCGCGTGCCATAAGTTTGGTGAGAACGGCAACTCGGGGCCAGGGCCGTCGCTGACGAAGATCGGTGCCCGTCTGCCTGCACAGGCGATCCAACGGACGCTGTTGAACCCGAGCGCACCGATGCCGTCGTTCTCGGCGCTGAGCGAGGAGTCGCCAACGCAGTTCGCTCAGATGGTCGGCTTCCTCGCCGCGCTGAAGTAGCGAGCTTACGATGGCCGACGGCAGCGCCAGCGGCACGCTTGAGGAACCGCAGGTTGAGGCGATGTTCGACCGTATCGCCGGCGTCTACGACCTGATGAACTCGCTGATGACGGCCGGGTTGCACCATCGCTGGCGCCGTCGTGCAGTCGATCTCGCACGGGTCGGCCTTGGCGACAGTGTGCTTGACGTGGCCAGTGGCACCGGCGACCTTGCGATTGAGCTGGCCGCGCGCGTCGGCAGCGGCGGCAGCGTGATCGGCTCCGACTTCTCCGAGCAGATGCTCGATCGCGCGCGGGTCAAGGCGCCGCAGCTGACCTGGCAGCAAGCCAACGCGCTCGACCTTCCTTACGAGAGCGACCGCTTCGACGCCGTCACGGTTGGCTTTGGCGCACGAAACTTCTCTGACCTCGACCGTGGGTTGGCCGAGATGGTCCGCGTAACGCGCCCTGGCGGCCGCGTCGTCGTGCTCGAAATCACCACTCCGACTCGGGCTCCGCTCTCGACCTTCTTCCGCCTCTGGTTCGACCGGCTCGTGCCTCTAATCGGCCGCTTCGCCGGTGATCCCGATGCCTACAGCTACCTACCGAGCTCGGTTCGCCGCTTCCCCGACGCGCGGACGCTCGCCGGCCGCCTCTCGGCCGCCGGCCTTAGCGACGTTGCCTACCTGCTGACGGCGGGCGGAATCATCGCGATCCATTCGGGGACCAAGCCCGACGCCTGATGGACGACGCGACGCCGCAGACCGGCGAGCTGGTCGTCGCCGGCGGTGAGCACATCCCGCCGCTGCTGAGGGCAATCGAGCAGCGGCTGCGGGCTGAGGCGGTTGGCTATGGCGCTCCGCTCGCGCAGTACGGCGAGGCGACGATCGCTGCAGGCGGCAAGCGCCTGCGACCGCTGCTGTTGCTGCTCTGCGCCGGGCCGCCCGCGAACGAGCTGCAGAGCGAAGCGCTTGTGCGCGCAGGCGCAGCGATTGAGCTGGTTCACAGCGCGACGCTGGTCCACGATGATGTTCTCGACGAGGCCGACCTGCGCCGAGGCAAGCCGACGATCGTTTCGCTGGCCGGCCGCGAAGCTGCGGTCGCGACCGGCGATCTGCTCTTTGCGCGCGCCTTTGCGACGATCACCGAGAGCGGCAATCCGCGCTCGGTCGAGCTGCTAAGCGACGCCTGCTCGGCGTTGGCGCGCGGCGAGCTGCTGCAGCGCGCCGATGGCTGGAACACGGAGATCGGCCGCGATCGCTACCTCCAGCGTTGCGAGCTCAAGACTGCGCGGCTGTTTGAGGCAGCCTGCGCGATCGGAACCAACGTTGCCGGTCAGCCACCTGAGCTTGCCCCTTTCGGCCGCGCGATCGGGATCGCCTTTCAGGTGCTCGACGACGTACTCGACGTCAGTGGCCCGGCAGAGCGCACCGGCAAGCAGCGTGGGACCGATCTGCTTGACGGGACTGTGACTCTGCCGCTGATCATCGCGCGCGAGATCGACCCTACGATCGAGCGACTCGAGCTGCGCGGGATCGACTCGGCCGCGGCGGCGGAATCGCTATGCGACCGGATCGCAGCGAGTGGGGCGCTCGAGCAGGCGCGCGCCTTTGCGCTGAAACTCGTCGACGACGCCAAGTTGGGACTGCCGGCCGAGCTTGACGATCGTCGCCGCCAGTCGCTTGAGCTGGTAGCTGACAGCGTCGTCGCGCGCTACAGCTAGTCCCGTCCGACGCTAGAAGTCTTCGGGCAGGAGGTGGTTGTTACTAAGCGCGAACCGGAGCCTCTGAACGTCTCGCTCGGCGTTCTCTTCGGCGAGCTTCGTCAACGTCAATTCGAGCGCATCAGCGCCACGCTGGTGGGCGCGGTCGCAACCCTCGGCGACGTCATCCTCGACGATCGTCGTGCATCGCGCTTCGCAGTTGGGGCAGCGCAGCTCGATCTTCCAGCGGCTTGGGCCGTAGCCGTCCCATTCGACAGGCTGAACCGTGTCGCAGCCGCACTCCCCGCAGTTGAGCAGCGCGTCGACGCTCTCCTGAAGCTCGGCCTCGAACTCGTTGATTGCCAGCCCCTGATCAGAGAGTGAGACGGCTGCGCCATCGAGGTAGCTGATCTCAACCTGACGGCCCGATGGAAGGCGGACGGTTCGGATCTCGCTCTTGGGTTGCTCGGAATCTCGCATTGGCCTAAGTCTGGTCGCTCTCTCTTGCGTTGTTCTGAGAGCTGAAACACGGAGCGCGCCAGAAAGGTGCGCAAAGCTGCACGAGATCCTCACTACCTAGGTACGATGTATCGATGCCTTCTATTGGCCCCTTGGAAATCGGCGTAGTCCTGCTGATCGTGCTGTTGATCGTCGGCCCGAAGAAGCTGCCTGGACTAGGCCGCAACCTTGGCACCGGGATGCGCGAGTTCAAGGATTCGATCACCAGCCGCGGTGGCGACGATTCGGAGGAAGAGCCAGCAAAGATCGACGCTGCGGCTGCTGTTGAGGCGTCGCCAGCCGAGCAGAGCGCCGCGCCCGAGAAGCAGCCGCGCGGCGACGCTTAGGCTTCGCCATGCCGGCCGTCCGGCCGATCGGCCACGAAGAACGGATCAGCATCGTCGACCACCTCGACGAGCTGCGTTCACGGCTGATCGTCTGCATCATCATCCTCGCCGGCTGTTTTTCCGTCTGCTACTGGCAGAACCACGCGATCCTGCAGATCGTCAATCAGCCGCTTGCCGATGCCCAGCGCTCCGGCGGGCAGGATTCTCTACAGCAGGGCCAGCGCTTCGATACGGCACTGGGCGTTGTCCTGAGGCAGCTGACGCCTGCGCTTGCGAGCACAAGGCAGTCGCTCGACTCGCTCGCCGCCGAGCCTGGCGTGAGCGCAGCAGCGAAGCTGGAGGCGGCGCGGGCCAGTGCGCAGCTCGCTAAGGCCTCGGCCGCGACGGCGCTGGCAACGAAGGTTGTACCGACAGACCGTGGTCGCAGACCGCTGACGCTTGGCGTCGCCGAGCCGTTCGTCGCGACCTTTACGGTCGCGGCCTACGCCGCTCTCTTGCTCGCCTTGCCGTTCATTCTCTGGCAGATCTACGCCTTCGTTTTGCCGGCCTTCGATCCGAAGGAACGGAAGCTCGTGATTCCGATGATGGCGCTGATCCCGGTTCTCTTTGCGGCCGGCGTTCTGTTCGGCTATTACGGAGCGTTACCGAGAGCGGTCAACTTTCTTCAGAACTACAACAGCGGCGAATTCGACATTCAGATACAGGCGCGCGACTACTACCGCTTTGTGGTGCTCTTCCTGGCCCTGATGGGGCTTGTCTTCCAGATCCCGGTCGGGGTGCTGGTCCTAACGCGCACCGGCGTCGTGGACGCGAAGACGCTTTGGAAGCGCCAGGGCTACGTGATCCTCGGTATTTCGGTCGTCGCCGCTGTCGCTACGCCAACTCCTGACCCGGTGACGATGCTGGTAACGATGCTGCCGCTGATCCTGCTCTACGAGCTAAGTATCGGCCTCGCTTACATCTTCAGACCGCGCTCAGGCACGATCGCCAGCCGCTGGGAAGACTGGTGGGATGAGGACGACGAGCAGGAAGTCCTTGCAGCAGATATCGCTGGCGAAGATGGTGCTGACGCCGAGCACGACCAGACCCCCGTATCCTGAAGAGATGCTTTTCGATCTTCGAGGAAAAGGCCGTCGCCGGACGGTCAAGATTGTCTACGGCGGCCTCGCGCTGCTGATTGGCCTCGGCCTCGTTGCGTTCGGGATCGGTGGCGCAACCTCTGGCGGCCTCGTTGACGCAATCGGTGGTTCGGGCAGCGGATCCAACACCAGCGTCTACAGCGACCAAGCCAAGGCGCTCTCGAAGAAGGTTGCCGCCGATCCGAAAGATGAGGCTTCGTGGGCAGCGCTGACGAAGGCTCAGATCCAGCAGGCCTCGATCATCGGCTACGACCAGAACACGCAGAGCTTCAATGCCGCCGGCAAGGCCGCGTTGGCGAAGGGCGCCGCGAGCTGGGAGAGCTACCTCGCACTCAATCCAAAGAAGCCCGATGACCGCGTGGCTTCGCTGATGATCAATGCTTACGGCCCAGGCGGGCTGAACCAGCCGGCCAAGTCGGCCGGCGCCCTGAAGGTCGTAATTGAGAGCCGTGGCCCCAGCGCAGCGCTCTACTCGCAACTCGCCGTCCTCACCTACCTCGCCGGCGAGAAGCGCGAGAGCGAGATCGCCGAGCAGCGCGCGCTTGAGCTGACGCCGGCCAACAAGCGCAAACTGGTCGCCGCGCAGCTTGCAACGCAGCGGACTCAGATCGACAGCGCACAGGCTCAGGCTGCCCAGCAGAAGTCGCAGGGCACGCCAGGGCTCGGTGGCTAGCGGCTAAACTTCGCGCCCGGTACGCCCCTGTAGCTCAACTGGCAGAGCAGCGGACTCTTAATCCGAAGGTTCCAGGTTCGATTCCTGGCGGGGGCATAGGTCTTGTGCCCGGTGGTGTGGCAGAATCAGCGCGATGCTTGCCTCCCTTAACGGTCAAATCCTCGAAGCTGAAGAAGCGCTTGTGCCCGCCAACGATGTTGGCCTCTTGCGCGGCGATGGGGTCTTCGAAGTAATCCGCGTCTACAACGGCGTCCCGTTCGCGCTCGAGGAGCACTTCGAACGGATGGAGCGCTCGGCGACGAAGCTGATGATCACGTTCGATCGTGCGGCGATTGAAGCCGACACGGCGGCATTGCTTGAAGCCGCCCCCGGCCATGACGGCTGCCTTCGGCTTGTCTCGACCGGCGCCGGTACAAGGCTCGGCTTCATTGAGGCCCTGCCGCCGATCCCGCCATCGATCACGCTGACAACGCTGCCCTACTCGTCAACGATTCTGCTCGACGGGATCAAATCGCTTTCCTACGCGGCCAACATGTTGGCGACACGGATTGCTGTCGACCGCGGCGCCAGCGAGGCGTTGCTGGTGACGGAGAGCGGAACGGTGCTCGAAGGCCCGAGGCAGAGCTTCGTCGCTTCGCTCGACGGCGAGCGGCTTGTCACGCCGCCGCTTAGTGACCGTGTGCTTGATTCGATTACGCGCCGCGTGCTGCTCGGCACCGGCCTGGTCGAGGAAGAATCGATCAGCGTTGACCAGATTCCGCAGATCAAGGAGGCATTCCTCGCCTCGACGCTTCGAGAGGTGCACCCGGTTTCAGCGATCGATGATCACCAGATCGAGGCACCGGGCCCGCTGTCGGCTGCCGTCGACAAGGTTCTGCGGGCGACGATCGCCGAGGCGGTCGGTCAACCGGCGTGAAGCTCGTAACGGTAATCGGCAACCGTCCGCAGTTCATCAAGGCCGCTGCAGTCTCCGGCCCGCTGCGCGCCGAGCACGAGGAGGTGCTGGTCCATACCGGTCAGCACTACGACGATGAGCTTTCGACGATCTTCATCGATGAACTTGGGATGCCTCGGCCGGAGATCGAGCTGGAGATCTCGGGAGGCAGCAACAGCGAGCAGACTGCGCGGATGATCGCTGCGCTGGCGCCGCTTCTGGCAGAGCAGCAGCCGGACGCAGTTCTCGTCTACGGCGACACCAACTCGACACTGGCCGGTGCACTTACGGCCGCCCAAGCGAATATTCCCGTCGTCCACGTCGAGGCCGGGATGCGCTCCTTCGACCGCACGATGCCGGAGGAGCTGAACCGAATCTTGACCGACCACTGCTCCGAGCTGCTGCTCTGCCCGTCGCAGGTTGCACTGGCGAATCTTCAGAACGAAGGGCTTGGAACCCGCGCGCTGCTGGTCGGGGATGTGATGGTCGATGTCGCCGAGCTGATGCGACCACGCGCAGCGGCCAACGTTGCGGCGCTGGAGGCGGCTGGGGTTGAGCCTGGCGGCTATCTGTTGGCAACTGCACACCGCGCCGCCAACGTCGACGATCCGGCGCGGCTTGCGCTGCTTGTCAAGCTGCTGCTCGCAGTTCCCGGACCGGTCGTAATGCCGCTCCATCCACGCACGCGCGCGCGCCTTGAACAGACCGGCTTGCTGACCGAGTTGGAGCAGGGTGACGTGCGGCTGCTTGCCCCGCTCGGCTACCTCGACTTCACGGCGCTGCTACTAAACGCGCGTGCCGTCTTGACCGACTCCGGCGGCGCCCAGAAGGAGGCCTACCTGGCGGCTGTGCCGTGCGTCACGATGCGTGACACGACGGAGTGGACTGAGACCGTCCACTCCGGTTGGAATTCGCTCGTTGATCTTGACGCCGATGCTGCGATCGCGGCGCTGCAAGTTGAACCGTCGGGAGAACGCCCCGATTGTTACGGCGA
>WLNV01000139.1 GCA_009699615.1 Actinomycetota bacterium | reverse complement strand
TTGGTTGGGGCGAGGGCGACCTCGTCAGCGCGCGCCAGGCCGCAGTTGCCGCAGCGGTCGCGCTGCCCGCCCTAGAACCGCCGCCGAGAGCCTTCTCTTCTCGCTTCGTACTCGAGCGGCTGGCCGCAACCGAGTCGTTCTCGCCGACGACGCTTGAGCGTTACCTCTCGTGCCCTGTGCGCTGGATGGTTGAGAGCCTGTTGCGGCCCCAAGGTCTCGAGGCAGAGGACGAGCCGAGGGCGCGCGGGCGGATCGTGCACTTCGCGCTTGAAGCCGCCTTCACTGGGTTGGACGCGCCTCTCTGTGAAGCGACTTTGGAAGCCGCTGTGGCCCGCGCAGCTGCGGCTGTCGAGCTGAAGGAGAGCAGCGAGAGGTTGGCTAACGATGCTGACCGACGGATCGCCCGTCGCGCAAGAGTGATCGCTGACATCACGCGCTATCTGGAGGCTGAGGCGCTCGCCGAGAACGAGTTCATCGCCGACGAACTGGAACTTGAGTTTGGAGCGAAAGCGGCGCTGCCCGAGGCCGACCTTGGCGACGGGTTGCTGCTGCGTGGCCGAATCGATCGTGTCGACCGAGATGGCGATAAGGCGCTCATAATTGACTACAAGGGTCGCTCGAGCCAGCTTGCTTGGGGTAAGTGGATTGAGCAGCGCGACATCCAAGCAGCGCTGTATGCACTCGCATACGAAAAGTTGTTCGAGAGCGTCGAGGTCGTGGGCGCTGTCTATCAGCCGATCGGCGGCAGTGATGGGCCGGCAGGTTTCGCGCTGGAAGATCAGGACGTTCCCGGCGTGAAGAAGGCAAGCTCGATTACGCAAGCTGAGCTGGCCGAACTGCTCGGCCAGATCCGACTCCAGGCGCTCGAGGCTGCGAGGGCGATCCGCGCCGGCGAGATTGACCCCCAACCGTCCAGCTGCACGCGGAATGGCATCTGCGCGCACCCAGCGATCTGTCGTTCCCTGCGATGAGCAAGTTGGAGCTGACTGCAGAGCAGCAACTTGCGGTCGAGCGCCGCGAAGGCGCCTTGCTGCTTGCAGCCGGAGCTGGTTCGGGCAAGACGGGGGTCCTTGTCGAGCGCTTTGTGCGCGACGTGACGGGTCGGGATTCGCAGCCAATTGCCGTCGACGAAATTCTCGCAATCACCTTCACCCGCGCTGCGGCGGCTGAGATGCGTGGGCGTATCCGCGAGCGGCTAACTGATCGCGGGCATCCGGAGTTGGCGGCTCAGGTCGAGTCGGCGTGGCTGCTCACGATCGATGCGTTCTGTGCACGAATCCTCCGTAACGATGCGGTTTTGGCAGGCGTTGACCCTTCGTTTGAAGTGCTCGAAGACGAGGTTGCGGGGCTCGCGCTCCGCCATCAGGCGTGGGATCTGACTGTCGCTGAGCTATTCGCCGATCCTGAACGCCGCGACCGTCTGATTGGGCTGCTCGCCGCGACCGATGAAGATGGATTGCGAGAGAGCGTGCTTTCGATCTATTCGCGACTTCGGAGCGCTGGTCACAGCGAGCCGAGGATGCCGCAGCCACGCGAGACTGACGTTGCCGGCGTCCGAGAGCGAGTTCTTGAGCTCGCCGCGCTAACGCTGGTGGCGCTGGAGGGAGAGGGGGAAGGAAAGTCGGTCGCTGCCGCCCGCGCGAAAGCCGCCGACTGCATCGAACGGCTTGGCGACGGTTCGGCACTCCCCGTGGCGAGCCTGATTCGCGACTGGCTATTCGATCGCAGAGTCGAAGCGCTGAAGCAACCGCCGGCGAGCGATTTCCATGATTCGATCAACAAGCTGCTGGCTGAGGTCGCTAATCAGGCGATGCGTGACCGCGTGATGCTGCTCGATGACCTGCTGGCCTCATTCGGAGAGTCCTACCGCGCGGCGAAGAAGCGGCGCGGCGTTCTCGACTACTCCGACCTCGAGCTCGGTGCGCGCGACCTTTTGCGCGACCACGAACCGGTCGCGGCCTTCTATCGCGAGAAGTTTCGCCGAGTGATGATTGACGAGTTCCAAGACACGAACGCCCTGCAGCTTCAAATCTTCGAAGCGCTCGGTGTGGAAAACCTCTTCATGGTCGGCGATGAGTTGCAGTCGATCTATGGCTTCCGCGACGCCGACATTGAACTCTTTCGGGCCCGCAGCGAAGCACACGGCAGGGCCGGGGAGCGCGAGATTCTGAGCATCAATTTCCGCTCGGATCGCGAAGTAGTCGCCTTCATTAACGCCGGCTTCGGCCCGATGCACGGAGACAGCTACCAGCCGCTGATGCCGGCAACAGGGGAGGGCATTGTTGAGATCGATCAGCCCGCCGCTGCAAGCGAGGCCGCAACGGAGCTGTTGCTGTGCGATGCGGCTTGGGGGCAGTCCGACGCGATACCGGCGGGCTTCAAGGACCGGCTTCCGGCCGGGATAGACGACGACGATGCTGCAGAAGCGCTGATGATTGCGCAGCGGATTCGAGAACTTTGCGACGCTGGCGAGTGCGAGCCCGGGGATGTCGCGATCCTTGTTCGGCAGGGAGCGTCGATAGCCGGACTCGTCGCCGCGCTTCAGCGGGCAGGACTGCCGGCGGTTGCCAACTCGGCCCGCGGCTGGTGGGAGCGACCGGAGGTTGCCGACCTGATCGCCTACCTCCGTCTGCTCGCGAACCGCGAGGACGAGGACGCACTCTTTGCCGTACTCGCTTCACCTCTCATTGGCGTCTCGCCTGACACGCTCGCCCTGCTTGGGTATGAGGCCCGCGGTGGTGAAGGTGGGCTCGACGCTGCCGTCGCGCGCGCAGTCTCCTCTGAAGGAGAGGGGCCCGCGGCAGAGATCACCGACGAGCAGCGGCAGCGACTCCGCCGCGGCATTGGAATCGTCGCCGCGGAGCGCAATGTGGTCGGCTGGGAGGGACCGGGGCGGCTGCTGGAGCGGGTCATCGCTGAGACCGGGTTCGATGCACTCGTTGCCCGCGGAGCTGACGGATCATCGGCGCTGCTGCGGGTTCGCCGGCTAATCCGGATCGCTCACCAGTTTGAGGCCAGAGAATCGTCCGGGCTGCGAACTTTTGTGGATGAATTGGCGCGCCGGGCCGAGATCGACGATCGCGTCAGCGATGCTCCACCAGGGTCGGCGAGCGGGGCCGTTCAAGTGATGACGATGCACGGCTCGAAGGGTCTTCAGTTTCCTGTCGTCGTCCTGGCGGCGCTAGGGCGGAAGGGGATGTCGGCCGGGCCCTCTGTCCTCGTCGACGGTGATCGCATTGGAGTGCGCCTGCGCGACGATTCGGCGCTCTCGAACCGCCTCTTCGACTTTGGCGAGCTCGACGACGAGCGCAAAGAGCGCGAGCTCGCCGAGGTCAAGCGGCTGCTCCACGTGGCAATGACGCGTGCTGAGAGGCGGCTGATTCTCTCCGGAACGGTAGATCTGAAGCGCGACTGGTTCAAGGACCAATCGGTCGGAAGGCCACCGCTGGTTTGGATCGCTGGCCTCCTGCTTGATCCCGAGCTCTACTCCGGAGCAGACGGCTGCGCGGAGGAACTTGCCGATCGACTTGTCGAGGTCTCCTCCGGGGGTTGGCGCGCCCCTCTGCGCGTGCGGCTCAACAGGCCTGGCCCGGGCTCTCAATTGAGTCTCGCTCTGATCGACTCCGCACCGAAGCTGGCTTACTCTGCCGATTCCGATGGCACCCCCGAGATTGTCTTGCCAGCTGAGAGCGATCAACCGGTACGCGCGCCGACGCTCAGCTACTCCTCTCTCGCGACCTACAAGAGCTGCGGTTATCGCTGGTACCTGAAACACGTCCTGCGGCTCCCGGATCGCGACCGGCCGAGCGGTGCCGGTGGTGGCGACGCCCGTGCCCGCGGCCAAGTTGCCCACGCGCTGCTGGAACGAGCCGATCTCAGCGCCGCTGCTTCAGCGCCAAGTGATGACCAGATTCGCGCGTCCGCTGCGGCCCACGACCTCGAGCCTGATACGGCGATGATCGTGCGACTGCGCGGCTACATCGAATCAATCCTCGCCAACCCGCTGAGGGAGCGGCTTGAGCGCGCGCAGCGTGAGATCTCGTTCAGCCTCCCTCTCTCCGTCGATACCCCATCAGCGCCGATGCTGACAGGCATTATCGATGCGCTCGACATCAGTCCGGGGCTACCCGCGTTGTTGGTCGATTACAAGACGGATGCTGTTCGTCCAAGCGATGACCTTGAGCGCAAGGTGGCTGACAACTACGCCGTCCAGCGCGCGCTCTACGCGCTTGCAGTGCTGCGCGGCTCGGATGCCGAACAGGTCGATGTTGTACACCTCTTCTTGGAGCGGCCCGATCAGCCCGTGACGGCTTCGTTCAGTCGCGCCGACGTGCCTGCACTTGAGCAACAACTCAGCGAGGCGGCTGCCGGATTGATCGCCGCCGAGTACCCAGTTGCGACGGAGCCGTGGAAAGGACTCTGCGGCGATTGTCCGGGCCGCGGCGGCCTCTGCCCAGTGCCGCCGGAGCTCGCCGACCGCGACAGCCCGTCGGCTCAGTAAACGCGCTTTCCCTGTCGGCGCAGCCAGAGCCCTTAGAACCGCATTCTGCCACTAGAATGATCGGTTCGCTTCGGGGGTTGGCGTACAGCACGATGCCCGCAGCGGAACAGAGCAATGACGATGATCAAACGCCCAGGGCCTCAAGGCCTCTACAACCCAGCCTATGAGCACGATGCCTGTGGCGTGGCGATGGTCGCCAAGCTCGACAACGTCCCTTCTCACCGCGTAATCGAGCAGGCGCTCGAGGCGCTCGACAATCTCGAGCATCGCGGCGGTGAAGGCGCCGACGTCACCAGCGGCGACGGCGCGGGCATCCTCGTTCAGATTCCCGACGCGTTCCTGCGCGGCGTGCTCGACTTTGAGCTACCCGAAGCCGGCCAGTACGCGGTCGGCGTCTGCTTCCTGCCGCGCGACAAGGAGCGGCGCCGCAAACTCCAGCAGCTCGTCGAGCTCAACGCGCGCGTTGAAGGTCAAATCTTCCTCGGTTGGCGCGACGTTCCAGTGAACGAGGAGTTCGTTGGAGCAACAGCCGGTCGCTCGCGGCCGCACATCAGCCAAGCGATAAT
>WLNV01000138.1 GCA_009699615.1 Actinomycetota bacterium | reverse complement strand
GCGAAGCGCGAACGCTTCTACTACACCGAACAAGAGCGCAGAAGGGATCGCCAGCATTGGCGACCAGCGCGCGATGATTACGACCGCGAGCGCGATGAAGCCGCGACCGCCGCTCATCCCATCGCTGAATGTCAGTAGCTGGCCGAGGGCGAGGAAGACTCCGCCGAGCCCGGCGCACCCTCCGCAGATCAACATTGCCTGCCAGCGCAAGCGCTTGACTGGGATGCCGAGACTCTCGCAGGCCAATGGGTCCTCTCCGCAGCCTCGCATCCGCAGCCCCCAGCCCGTTTTCATCAACGCCCACCAGCTGATCAGGGCGAGCACCAGCGCGACGTAGACAAAGATGCTCTGCTGGAAGATCGCGACGCCGAGGAACGGCGCGTCAGCCAAGATCGGGAAGTGGAAAGCAGAGAAGCCTGGAACCTGCGGCGCGTTGCCGCCTTCCCAGATCGCCCGCACAAGGAATGCGGTGACGCCGAGCGCACCGATGTTCAAAGCGATGCCGCAGACGATCTGATCGCCGCCAAGATTGATCGCAACGAACCCTTGAATCGCCGCAACAAGGATCGCGAAGAGCAGCCCGATCGCCACACCGGCAAGAGCACTGCCGGTGACATCTGACCCTAGGACGGCGCCAAAAGCACCCATCAGCATCATCCCCTCGAGGCCAACGTTTACGAGCCCCGAGCGTTCGGCAAATGTCTCTCCGAGCGCCGCCAGAAAGATTGGCAATGCGAGCCTTATTGCCGCTGCGTAAAGCGTTGCCGATGTAACGATGTCAAACAGATCAGTCACTGGCTAGTCCTCTCGTGCGGATCCAGCTTCTGCGGACCAGCTGGCCCGCCCCCTCTGCGTTGCCGACGATTACAAAGAGAACCGCCGCCGCGAGCAGGATCTGGGCAATCGACGATGGCACTTGAGCCGTACCTTGTGCGCTCTGAATGCCGCTGCGGAGGGCGCCGACAGCGATGCCCGTGATCAGCGTCCCGGTAGCTGTTCCACGCCCGATAAGCGCCACCGCGACCGCATCGAAGCCCCAACCTGGGCTGAAGAAGTCTCCAACCTGATGCTGATCACCCTGCAGACTGACGGCTCCACCAAGGCCAGCCAACGCGCCGGCGACAGCCATCACCAGAATCGTTACGCGGCTCATCGAGACCCCTGCGAAGCGGCTGGCCGAGGCGCTCGAACCGGCTCCCTTAATCTTGATGCCGGTGGAAGTGCGTTCCAACAGGAGCCACACGCAGAATGCTGCCACGAGCATCAGAACTGCACCCGACGGGACCATGTCCCCGAAGACGGGTAGTTGGGCTGACTCGGTGATCTCGCGAGTCAGGGGGTAGCCGCTCCCGCCAGGGTCCTTCAAAGGACCGTGGACCAAGTAGCTGACGATCCAGAAGGCGATGAAGTTGAGCATGATCGTCGTGATGATTTCCGAGAGCCTCAGCTTTGCTCGCAGCACGCCCGCGAGTCCCCCCCAAACGAGGCCTCCAAGCATTCCGACCGCAAGAGCGAACGGGATCAACAAGACCGGCGTCAGTTCCGGGAAGAGCAGCGAGATGCCAACCGCACCGAGCGCGCCGATGTATATCTGCCCTTCGCCACCGAGGTTGAAGAGGCCAGCGCGGAATGCGACTGCCACTCCCAGTGCTGTGAGAGTTACAGGTACAGCTTCAGTCAGCGACTGGCGGATCGCGTACGGCGTTCCCACTGCACCGTCGATGATCGCCTCGAGCGTCGTGACCGGATCGAGGCCAGCAGCGAGAATGGCGATCAGGCCGACGGCCAGCGTTCCGACCAACGCGACCGCGCCTCGAGTGAGGGCCGGAACTAGTCTCGCCGAGTTCATGCCCCCGCCTTCTCCCGCTGATCATCAAGCAGACCTGCCATTGCTTCACCGATGAGTGAGCGATCGACTGCGGCGCGAGCAACTGGAGCTTCAAGGCGACCTCGGTATAGGACACCGATCCGATCTCCGATCTCCATTACCTCGTCCAGATCAGTAGAGATCACGAGGACCGCTTTGCCCGCGCTGCGCAGCGCCAACAGCCGGTCGCGGACCTCGCGCTGGGCTCCGATGTCAAGGCCTCGTGTCGGGTTGACGGCAACGACGAGATCGGGGTCGCTCGAGAGCTCACGCGCGAGCACGACCTTCTGCTGATTACCTCCGGAGAGCGACGATGGAGGGGCCATCGGATCTGGCGGCACGACGCCAAACTCCTCAAGCAGCTTTCGCGCACGTTCCAACTCGCGCCGCCGATTGATCAGACCTCGCTTGGCCGCAAGGTTCGGGCCATAGCGCAAGTTCTCCCAGAGAGGCGCATCGATCAGAAGGCCTTCGTGGCGGCGGTCCTCGGGGATTCGGGCAATCGCAACCTTTGAGCGACCCCAGTGCTTGAGCCGTGTCAATGGCTGGCCATCATGCACGACGGTTCCTGAATCGGGAGTACGCAAGCCGAAGCAGATGTCCGCCAAGGGCCGTTGCCCATTTCCTTCGACTCCCGCGATTGCAACGATCTCGCCAGCGCATACCTCGAGATCGACGCCATCAAGCAGGCACTCGCCGTCATCGCCGACAGCGTCCACTCCCTTCAACCCCAAGCGAACGGCCCCGCCGCTGTGCACCTCTTGGCTCACGGCACGCTTCGCGATCTCGCGGCCCACCATCTGCTCCGCAAGTTCGGCCGATGTCAACTCGCCAACCGCGAAGCTGCCGACATTGCACCCGCGCCGCAGAACCGTCACGCGCTGCGCGATCGTCTGGACTTCAGCGAGCTTGTGTGTAATGAAGATGACACTTCGTCCCTGCTCTACGACGCGTCGCATCTCGTCGAACAGTTGCGCAACCTCGTCGGGAGTCAGGACTGCGGTCGGCTCGTCAAGGACGAGGACCTTCACTCCGTGAGCGAGGCAGCGAACAATTTCCACGCGCTGCCTAAGCGACATCGGCAGCGAATCGATTCGCGCCCGCGGATCAACGTTGAGCGGAATCGTCTCAACCACACCGGCAATTGCTTCAAGCATCGAAGCGGGAGACCCATCGCCGAGACCGCCGAGTGAGAAGTTCTCAGCCACGGTCAGCGCGCCAACCACGAGCGGGTGCTGGTGAACCATTCCAATCCCTGCATCAATCGCGTCGGCGGGGTTCCGTGGTGCCACGGAAACCCCGCCAACCTCGATCGTTCCCTCATCCGGGATCGTTAGCCCGTAGAGGATGTTCATCAGCGTCGTCTTGCCAGCTCCGTTTTCGCCGAGCAGTGCGTGCACCTCACCGGCGGCGATCTCGAGCGAGACGTCATCGTTGGCGATCGTCTCACCGAACGACTTAACGATCCCGCTCATTTTGACCAGTGCTGTCATGACGCGCTTCGTGTTCCTTGGTTTCGGCTCTAGTTGCTATCAGGGCCGGTTGATGGGATGCCAGGAGCAATCTCCGGAACACCCTCTTCGGTGCCGGCTTCGATCGCTGCGAAGGCCTTGTCAACCGCCGCCTGAACATCGGCCGGCTCGTTGTAGACCTTGGTCAAGCCAACGACCCCGCTCTTGAGGCCACTGACAACCACTTTGCCGCCGACGAACGTGCCGTCGATGACTGCCTTGCACTGCTCGCCGATCATCTCGTCTGTCTTGACGATCTGGCTGGCGATAACGGTGTCAGGCGCGATCGAGTTCTGATCGATCCCCCAACCGATTGCCTTGATCCCGGCGGCCTGTGCGCCGTTGATGATGCCGATGCCGGCTGCGTCAGCGATGTGATAAATCACGTCGATGCCGGATGCCGCCATGCTCTGAGCCGCTTCCTTGCCCTTTGCGACGTCATCAAATGTTCCGAGGTAGACGATCTTCGTCGTCACGTTCGGGTTGACTGACTTCGCACCAGCGGCAAGTGCTTCCATCTGCGACTTCAGCACAGGGAAGTCAAAACCGGCGATTCCACCGATCTTGTTCGACTTGGTCGCCTTGCCAGCAGCAACGCCGGCCAGATACGCGGCCTGCGTCGAGTTTGGCATGACGTTGACCTGATTCTTGGCCTTCGGCGGAATCGGGTTGGAGGTGACCACGAACTTGACATCCGGATACTTCGGCGCCAACTCCGCAGCAGGCTCCCCGAATTCGAAGCCGTGACCAATCACAAGGTCGTTGTTCTGGGCCAGCTCCTCCATTGTCCGCGCCTGCTCAGGAACCGCAACCTTCTCAGCAAAGGTGGTTGTAGCACCCTGCTTCTTGCAGTTCATCAGCCCGGCGTAGCCGGAAGCGTTGAACCCCTTGTCGTTGATTGGTCCCGGCATCTCCATTGCGACCTTGATCGATTTCGCTGCCGTCGACTCCGTGCTGCTGGAATCGCTGGAGCCACATGCCGTCACGCCAACTGCCGCTACGGCTGCCAGTCCCAGGGCGGTGAAGCCCTTTAGTCCTCTCATCTGTTCCCCCTCATTGATTGTTTGTTCCCAACATCTAGTCCCGCGGGCCCCTCTTCACCGGGTAGGCGGCAGAATCTCCGCCTTCCCGACTAGGCCCTTCCTGCTAAACCCACAAACTGCATGGCCTTGCCATCCTTGGCCCCCGACCCGGCTACGGCAGCCCGGACCTGCTCCATGTGACGCATCGCATCTCGCGTGCGGTCAGACGGATTCGCAACGCTTTCGCGCCGCGCCTCAGTCTGTTCACGAAGTTTGTTGATCGTCTGCTGCTCGTCGACGAGGGTCAGTTCGCCGTCACGCAGGACGGGCCGACCGCCGACGAGTACGTGGCGAATTCCCCTACCTCCGTTGGAGAGGACGAGACTTGCGACGATCTGCTGAGCTCCGGACAGCCAGAGGCTGTCGCGCTCAATCAAGACGATGTCGGCTGGGGCGCCAACCTCAAGCCTTCCGAGCAGCGCCGGGCCACCGGCGACGGCCGCGCCGCCGATGGTCGCCATCACGAACGCCTGGTCACTGTCTACCCAACTGGCGCCATCTGTATGAATAAGCGCTGCGAGCTTGGCGCAATCCCAAAGATCGTGGTTGTCCGACGAGGCTGCGCCATCGGTGCCCAGCGCAACAGTCGCACCGGCATCGAGCAATGCTGCGATCGGCGCCCGGCCTGAACCAAGCCGT
>WLNV01000137.1 GCA_009699615.1 Actinomycetota bacterium | reverse complement strand
GCACACGCACAGCCACGTTGATCACTTCGGCGGCGTCCGCGGCGTCTTGGCCGAAGGCGAAGAGGTGCCGATCTGGGCGCCGCAAGGGTTCACCGATGCAGCCGTCAGTGAGAATGTGATCGCCGGCTCGGTGATGGTGCGCCGCGCCGCCTACATGTACGGCTCGAACCTTGAGCGCGGGCCGCGTGGGCAGGTCGATGTGGCAATCGGCAAGGGAGTTTCGACCGGCCGACCGTCTCTGATCGACGTGACCAACGAGGTCACGGATACCGGCCAGCAGGCGACGATCGACGGCGTCCTCTTTGAATTCCAGATGGTCCCGGAGACCGAGGCCCCGGCCGAACTGAACTTCTTCCTGCCAGAGCGAGGCGCCCTCTGCATCGTTGAGACGGCGACCCAAGTTCTGCACAACATCCTCACGATCCGGGGCGCACAGGTCCGTGACGCACTCTGGTGGTCGCAGTGCCTAAATGAATCGATCGGGCTCTTCGGCGATCGCACCGAGGTGCTCTTTGCCGGCCACCACTGGCCAACCTGGGGCAACGTAGAGATCGTGAAGTTCCTCAGCGAGCAGCGCGATCTCTACCGCTTTCTCCACGACCAGACGATCCGGCTCGCCGGCGAAGGGCATAACGGCGAGGAGATCGCCGAGCAGATCGAACTACCGGAGAGCCTTGCCGCGCTCTGGCACACGCGCGGCGCTTACGGTTCGATGCGCCACAACGCGCGCGGCATCTACCAACGCTACTTCGGCGTCTACGACGGCAACCCCGTCAACCTTGATCCTCTTGCTCCGAGCGACGCCGGCGGCCGCTATGTCGAGGCGATCGGCGGCGCCGAACGGGCGCTTGAGATCGCAGCTCAGGCGCTGATCGACGGCGACGAGCGCTGGGCAGCAACGCTGGCAGGTCACGTCGTCTTCGCCGAGCCCGAGAACGCCGCAGCGCGAGAGCTTCAAGCCGCCGCCTTTGAACAGCTCGGCTACCAGACCGAGAACGCGACTTGGCGCAACGCCTACCTCACCGGAGCCAGCGAGCTGCGGCATGGGGTAAGCCCCGAAGGCCTGCGAGCACAGGCCCCCGACATCGTGCGCGCGCTACGCACGGGCCAGCTCTTTGATGCGATGGGAACGCGGATCAACGGCGAGCGGGCAGCCGAGAGCGATCTCATTGTGGCTTGGAACTTCACCGACATTGACGAGCAGTGGACGCTGCGCGTGACCCACGGCGCGCTCAGCACAGTCGAAGGTCGGCTCGATGAGAACGCTCAGGCCACAGTAACGACGACGCGCGAGACGCTGAACGCGCTGATTCTGCAGGAGATCGACGCGATGGAAGCGTTCGGTTCGGGCGCGATCAGTGTTGACGGCGACCCGATGGCTCTGGCTGGCTTCTTGGGACTGCTTGATGACGCCCCGCACGACTTTCCGATCGTCACGCCGCGCGGCTAGCCGGCAGGGGTACCGCCAACGTCAGCGCCAGAAGGAGCTTCGGCGCCACCGTTGCGCTTGCTGCGAGCCGGCGCGAAGCTGGCGACCTTCCAGCTTCCGTCGACCTTGACGAGCGTGATTTGGCCGATCCTGAGTAGCTGAGCGGTGGCCTTATCGCCGCTGATCTTGACATCGCTGACCTTTAGCTGCGTCAGGCCCGGCAAGTCTGTCAGCGTTATCCCAGCCTTCGCGGCGCAAGCCTGAGCGGCCGCCTCGCCGGTCCCGTTGACCACTCCGCCAGCCTGAAGCTTGCAGAGCGTCGTCGCGTCACCCTCCTCTGCGGCCTGCACGTAACTGGTGACTGCCGCCTCGACCTGCGCGCTGGTTGACAGTTGTGCGCCGCTGGTTGAGGTCGTCGCGATCGTCGCCGTCGGCGTTGTTGTTGCCGTCGACATTGTGGGAATCGTCTCGCTGACGCTGACCGTGTCGGAGCTGCCGCTGCCGCTACTGGAAACCAGCGCCGCGGCCGCAACGCCAGCGCCGATTACCACCAGAACGATGATCAGGAGTGTTGTCCGAGTCACAGCTCAGATGCTAAAGCGTCAAGCGGAGAGTGTTTTGGTCAGCCCAGCGATCGCCTTGTCGGCGACCTTGCCAAAGCCAAGACTCAGCGCCGGGTCAAAAATCTTCAGCGGACCCTTCAGCGTCAGCACGGCGTCATAGGTGATCAACGAGCCTTCGCCATTGGCCTCGACCGTGATCTCATCGACGCTGACAATCGTTGAGCTCTCGCCACGGACGATGAAGCGGCGTGGAGCTTCGTACAGCGTCGTCTCGTAGATCAGAGTGATCGTGCGGCCGAAGAAAGCGGCGTCAAGCTCAACGCGGTTGCCAACACCCAGAGGCCCGTCGTCGAGCCGCCGTGCGGCCGGGATTCCCGGGTCCCACTCAGCAGCGTTGGAAAAATCGGCGAGGTAGGCAAAGACCTCTGCCGGCGGCTTGGGGCTGGTAAGTGTCTTGTGTGCGTGAGCCATTTGTAGATCGGCGCAGTTCGATGCGCTGATCTACAAGCTAGCGCTGTCTTAGCTGCCGGCCCCATTCGAGAAGAAGACATTCGGCTGCATCCGCGTCAACGAAGTGTTGGCACGAATCACGCGCGACAACGTGATCTGCCGAACCTGCTCGAGCTGCGGGCCTCGAAGTGAGTTCTCGTAGTAGAAGCGGTCACCGTCCCGCAGCCGCGCGAACTGGTCGGCGACGATCCGCGTGAAGAGCGGGCCGAGTGATCCACGGACTGTGTGATCCTCCGCCAGACCGCCCACCCAGAGGTCGACGTTGGAAACTGAGCCGTAGGCGGCCTGCAGCGCCGCAACGGTCGCCGGGTTCGAGCTGATCTGCGCAAAGCTCGTCACTCGCTGCAGGCCGTATGCGGCGCGGACCGTGTTGTAATCGGCGAGCCCGTGGTCACGGCCGCGCTGAATGTTCAGCGCCGCGAGGTCGAATCCGCCCGAGCCTGGAGGCCCGAAAAGGAAGTTACGAACGTCGTCAACAATCTTCAGATCGACCTCCTGCGTGGTGCCGCTGGCTGCCGACTTGAGGAACGGATCGATGTCGCCCTGATGGTTGGGGAGCGAAGCGTCGAAGACGGTTGGGTTGAAGAACGCATTGCGCAATGCGATCGGACCCTGCGGCGTATCGCTGCCGTCGTCGTTCAAGCGTCCGATTTCGCCATCGAGCATGCTGTGGCCGAAGCGGAAGGCAGCGGTCGAGAACTCGTTCGCGATCCCTGGGTTCACTCTCGGCTGATAGCCGCGGTAGCCGGGAACGGCGCCCCGGCCTAGCAGCGCAGGGAGGAACTCGTTGTAGGTGATCGCCTGAAGTTCGCCGATCACGATCCGGCGAGCCTGCTGGTAGATCTGCTCGTCGCTTAGCGACGGATTGTTGGCCGCGATCGCAGCCGCTTGCCTGTTGTGCTCGCGCACAAAGAGCGTCTGCAACGAGGTCAGCTCAACGTTCTCGTTGGCCCGAACATCGCCACCGAGGAAGAGCCGTGAATCGGCGACGACGTGCGCGTCGTTGGCGTTCGCAAGGCCGCCGCTGTTGAGCGGCATCATGTTGCCGGCGCTTGTCTTCAGTTTGCCGCCGCTGAAGGTTCGCAGCGCCGCTGCCCGCGTGGCGTCAGAGCCGTAGACCTGCGAGCCATCGACAAAGGCAGTGATCACGTTGGTCTGCTGGCGCGCGTTGCCCGCACCTGTTGCGGGGTTGAAGGTGGAACGCGTGAACGGGATCTGCTTGGTTCCCGTTGCAGCCGGATCAAAGAACTGGTCGCCGCGAGGGACGGCTACGGCCATCGACTCGCTCGAGCCCGAAGTCGTCAAGCCGATGTCATGGTCGAGAAACTGGCCGAAGACGTAGAGAAAGTCGGACATCTGCCTACCGTTCGCTAGCGCCGCGCTCTGCGTGCTGAGCGCGTTTGAGAGCATGCGGGCGCTGGGCCGCGATGCGCCTGCCGCAGCAGAACGGCCGTCGGCGTAGGCAGATGGCGCGCGGCGAAGCAGGTCGACGCCGACCGCGCCCCAGCTCGGATTCGCGAGGTTATTGCCGACTCCGGTGATTGAGTACGTGGCGCCAGCGGCGGGTGGCGCCGGGGCCGGGCGCTGCGGCGCCGGCAGGGGCCTGCGCGGGGGCTGCTGTCGCGCGTTGCCGCGGGCTGCGTGACTGGCGCCTTGGCCGCCGGCAGACGAGTGCTTGGCTCCCGATACCGCGGGCAGCGCAAGCGCGAGCAGGGCGGATGCTGCGAAGGAAAGAACGCGAATCGTGCGTGACATCTGTACAGCTCCTGTTTGGGTTGCGGATGACTACCGCCTCAACCCATGCCAGCGGCGAAAGTTGTCCCCGGCTCTCTGAGGAGACTCTGAGGAAAGCCGGGTGGGTTGAAATACGGTTGTCTTGGACGGTTAAGTACTGAGACCCTCCAAGCCGCCCAAAGTGACGCTGCGCACGAAACGAATGGAGCTAGCCGGACTCGAACCGGCGGCCTCCTGGGTGCGATCCAGGCGCTCTCCCAACTGAGCTATAGCCCCGCAAATGCGAGTGTAGCCGGGCGTGATCGCAACTGGCCGCCGCGTGGCTTTCTCTCCGCTAGGCTTGCCGTATGGGAATGCTTGATGACGCGATCCGTGAGCATCTGGATCTAAAACGCCGGTCCGGCTCAGACCCGTCCGAGGTCGCACAACTCGAGACCGAGGCTCTTGGTGGCGGAAAGGCTGAGGAGTCCGCAACTGACTCCGAGTCCGACCCCGTCGAGGTCGAAGCCGACGAGGTTTCGGTTGACGACGAGTCGGAGGCTGACCCGGACCCCCCCGTCGTCGAGGAGACGATCGTGGAGGAGGTCGTGGAGGAGGTCGCGGAGCCCGAGCCTGAATCGAGCCAGCCAACCGAGCAGTTCAGTCCGGAAGAGGTCGAAGCGGCGCTGCATCCCGACGCACCGGTGGCAGCCGAGCCTGACGCCCAGCCAGAGCCAGAGCCAGAGCCCGCCCCGGAAGCTGAACCTGAACTCTTCGAGCCGGAGGCACCTCAGCAGGACGAAGCCCAGCCTGACGAGAGCGCAGCCGCCGCGCAAGCGCGCGACGAACTCGAAGAGACCCCCGACTTCCTTGAAGAGACACCAGAGCACGACCGTCT
>WLNV01000136.1 GCA_009699615.1 Actinomycetota bacterium | reverse complement strand
GGCCAGATGCCAATTCAGGTCCGGATGCGCAAGCTGCGCGGCCCGAACATGAAGAAGTCGATGCCGTTCGAGCCTTTCCGTACGCACACTCAGGCCGTCAACCTGCAGGATCTTGAAGCTCGCTTCGAATCCGGGGCCGACGTTACGATCGAGGCGCTTGTCGCGCACGGTCTGGGAACGCGCAAGAACGTTCCGGTCAAGGTCCTCGCCAAGGGCGAGATCAGCAAGCCGCTGACCGTTCACGCGCACGGCTTTAGCGCTTCTGCGAAGGCAGCGATCGAAGCTGCCGGAGGCACCTGCGTGATGGTCGGAAGTGAGGCGCCCAGCACCCCAGCGCCATGATCGCAACGATTGTCAGCGCCTTCACGGTCCCCGAGATCCGCAAGAAACTTGCGTTCACGGCGCTACTACTCGCGCTCTACCGGCTCGGCGCCCACCTGCCGGTTCCTGGAGTCAACATCCAGGCGATCGACGAGATTCAGAAGCAGTTCGGCGGCGGCGGGATTCTCAACCTGCTCAACACCTTCAGCGGCGGCGGTCTCTCAAGGATGGCGATCTTTGCGCTCGGGATCATGCCGTACATCACGGCATCGATCATCCTGCAGCTGCTGACCGTCGTCCTTCCTTCGCTTGAGAAGCTCTCCAAGGAGGGTGAGGTAGGGCAGGCCAAGATCACCCAGTACACGCGCTACCTGACCGTCGGCTTGGCCTTTGCACAGTCGATCGGTTACGTCTACCTCTTCAAGAGTCAAGAGGCATCGGCCGGACAGCCTGTCATCAACAACTTCAACATCGGCACGCTCTTCCTGATCGTCCTCACACTGACTGCCGGCTGCGTCGTCGTGATGTGGATGGGCGAACTGATCACCCAGCGCGGCATCGGCAACGGAATCTCGCTGATGATCTTCGCTTCAATCGTCTCCGGCCTGCCAAACGGCATTCAAGCTTGGTGGACCAGCCCGGACGCCGTCTTCAAAGTGATGATGCCGTTCCTCGCGCTGGCCGTCATCGCTGCAGTCGTCTTTATCCAGGAAGGCCAACGGCGAATCCCGGTGCAATACGCCAAACGCGTCATTGGCCGCCGCATGAGCGGCGGCGGTCAGACCTACCTGCCGCTCCGCGTAAACATGGCCGGCGTAATTCCGGTCATCTTCGCGGCCTCGATTATGGCCTTCCCGCCAACCGTCGGTCAGCTGATCGGCACGCCGTGGGCGAAAGACCTCGCGAACTTCTTCAGCCCTTCCGGCGTCGCATATCTAGTCGGCGAGACGCTCTTCATCATCATCTTCACCTACTTCTACACCGCGATCACCTTCAATCCGGTCGATCAGGCTGAGAACCTGAAGAAGTACGGCGGCTTCATCCCTGGCGTCCGACCGGGGCGGCCGACCGCCGAGTTCCTCGACCGCATCCTCGCCCGGCTGACCTTCCCCGGCGCGCTCTACCTTGCTGCGGTCGCCGCGCTGCCAACGATTTTGATCAACCAGACGGCAGCCAACTTCTTCTTTGGCGGAACCTCGTTGCTGATCGTCGTCGGCGTCGCACTTGACACGATGAAGCAGCTTGAGGCCCAGCTGATGATGCGCAACTACGAAGGATTCCTGAAGTAGCGATGGCTGAGCTGAACCTGATTCTGCTTGGACCTCCCGGAGCCGGGAAGGGCACTCAGGCTGAGCAGTTGCGTACCGAATTCGAGCTCCCGCATATCGCTACGGGCGACATTCTGCGTCAGGCAGTAGCCGAGAAGACCGAGCTTGGCGAATTGGCAGCGAGCTACATGGATGCCGGAAACCTGGTTCCGGACGACGTGATAATCGGTGTCCTACTAGAGGCCGTCGGCCGTCCGGACGCCCGTGACGGGTTTCTGCTCGACGGCTTCCCGCGCACGATCCCGCAGGCCGAGGCGCTTGGCACCGATCTGGAGAAGCTTGGCCGAAAGCTGACCGCCGTACTGATGATCGAAGTCGATGACGACGTGATCGTGAATCGCATCTCCGGCCGTCGCGTCAACCCCGTATCGGGCCGCGTGTACCACGTCGATTACGACCCTCCGAAGGTTGAGGGGATCGACGACGTTGACGGCACGCCGCTTGTTCAGCGCGAAGATGACCAGCCGGAGACGGTTCGCAACAGACTTGCCGTCTACCACGAGCAGACGGCCCCACTGGCCGAGTACTACGAGCAGCTTGGTCTCTTGCACCGCTTTGACGGTTCAGCCGCTCCCTCTGAAGTCTTCAGCCACATCCGCGCGACGATCGCGACGCTGAAGCTTGAAGAGACGATCTGAGCGGTTCGCGTAGCACCGTGATCATCAAGAAGACCCCCGAAGAGATCGACAAGATCGCTGCCGCTGGCGAAATTCATTCCCGTGCGATGCAGATGGTCGCGGGTAAGATCGCGCCCGGCATTACAACCGCCGAGCTAGACGAGATGGTTGAGCGCTTCATCCGGTCGCAGGGGGCCGAGCCGTCGTTCAAGGGGTACAACGGTTTTACCGGTTCGATCTGCGCCTCGCCGAACTCGATGGTCGTCCACGGCATCCCCGGTGCCTACACGCTCGAGCCCGGCGACATTCTCTCGGTCGACATCGGCGTCACGCTCGACGGCTGGGTAGCCGACGCGGCCTGCACCTTCCCGGTTGGCGAAGTGACGGTTGAGGCCGAGTCACTGATGGCCGTGACCGAGGCTTCTCTCTTCGCCGCCGTCGATCAGGTTCAGCTCGGCGGGCGGATCGGCGACATCTCGCATGCCGTGCAGCTCTGTGCCGAGGCCGACGGCTTCGGCGTCGTCCGCACACTGGTCGGCCATGGCGTCGGGCGTTCGATGCACGAAGACCCGCAGATCCCAAACTTCGGCCCGGCCGGCCGAGGCCCGAAGCTCGAGGAGGGGATGGTGCTGGCGATCGAGCCGATGATCACGGCTGGCGGCCACGCGGTCCGAATCGCCCCCGACGGCTGGTCAATCTTCACCGTAGATGGCTCACTTTCAGCCCATTTCGAGTTCACGGTCGCCGTCACAGCCGACGGCCCAAGAATCCTCACACCGTGGCATCTGCTGCTGGGCGGCGCGACATGAACGGGCGCAGAGCGAATATTTGCCGCGTTTTGCTACCTTATGACCTCGTGTGCGTTCCTGAGAGGGAGCGTGTTTGTCCGCGAGTGGTAGCGGCGCGCCCCTGCGGTCGCCAGAGCCTCTTTCCGGCCCATCGACGAAGAAGGAATTATGAAGGTACGACCGTCGGTCAAGCCGATGTGCGAAAAATGCAACGTGATCCGGCGCAAAGGCGTTGTGTTCGTCATCTGCCCAAATCCGCGCCACAAGCAGCGTCAAGGATGAATATCTAAATGGCTCGCATCGCAGGAATCAATATTCCGCTCAACAAGCGCGTTGAGATCGGCCTCACCTACATCTACGGGATCGGTCGCTCGACCTCCAACGCGATGCTCAAAGAGGCAGGGATCAACCCGGATACTTACGTGCGTGATCTAACCGAGGACGAGGTCGCGAAGCTGCGTACCGCGGTCGACGGCGACATTCTCGTCGAGGGCGACCTCCGTCGCGAGCGCTCACAGAACATCAAGAGACTTGGCGAGATTGGCTGCTACCGCGGCATCCGCCACCGCCGCGGCCTTCCGGTCCGCGGTCAGAAGACCAAGACCAACGCCCGTACCCGTAAGGGACCAAAGCGGATGCAGGTCGCCGGCAAGAAAGCCGCAACCAAGACATGAGGAACTAAGTGCCTGCTCCAAAACGCCCAGCCCGTGGCCGCCGCAAGGTCAAGAAGAACATCCCTGTCGGTCAGGCTCATATCAAGACGTCGTTCAACAACACGATCGTCTCGCTTACAGATCTCCAAGGCAACGTGATCGCTTGGGAATCGGCCGGTGGAGCCGGCTTCAAGGGCTCGCGCAAGTCGACTCCGTTCGCCGCTCAGGTAACGGCCGACTCTGCTGCGCGCAAGGGAATGGAACAAGGACTTCAGAAAGTGGATGTCTACGTCAAGGGCTCGGGCTCAGGCCGCGAGACTGCAATCCGCTCGCTTCAGGCTGCAGGCCTCGAAGTGATCAGCGTGCGTGACGTGACTCCTCAAGCCCACAACGGATGCCGGCCGCGCAAGCGCCGCCGCGTATAGGGGACGACAGAGAATGGCTCGCGATACTTCACCCCAGTGCAAGCAGTGCCGCCGCGAAGGCGAAAAGCTCTTCCTAAAGGGAGAGCGTTGCCTGACCGACAAGTGCTCATTTGAGCGCCGCGCATACCCGCCAGGCGATCACGGCCGCGGCCGTCAGAAGCAGAGCGAATACCGCGTGCAGCTGCGCGAGAAGCAGAAGGCTCGTCGCTACTACGGCGTACTTGAGACGCAGTTCCGCCTCTATTACGACCGTGCCAGCCGTCAGGACGGCATCACCGGCGAGAACCTGCTGCAGATGCTTGAGCGCCGCTTCGACAACGTCATCGTCCGCCTCGGCTTCGCCGGCTCACGCCGCCAAGCCCGCCAGATGGTCCGCCACGGCCACTGGACAGTCAACGGCCGCCGCGTTGACATCCCAAGCTTCCAAGTCCACGAGGGCGACATCATCGCGCTCAAGAGCGGAAGCCCGGCCGAGCCGGTCGTCCGCGGGGCTACGGAATTGACGGCGCAGGTGCCGGCCTGGTTGCAGGCCGATCACGAGTCGTTGACAGCAAAGATTCTGCGTGCCCCCGAGCGTCGTGAGATTACGACGCCGGTGCAGGAACAGCTCATCGTCGAGCTGTATTCGAAGTAGAAGCAAAGCTTTGCGTTTGCCTCCGCTTGCGGGGGCGGCGCGCCCGGCGGTCGCCTGAAGAAGGCGCCGCACCGATTACAACCACAGGATAAATCGCCAAGATGCTCGACTTTCAGATCCCTCGCATTACAAGTGACACCAGCGACGAGAACAGCGGCTCGTTCGTAATTGAACCGCTTGACCGTGGCTTTGGCTACACCTTTGGCAATTCGCTGCGACGCGTCCTCCTCAGCTCGCTCTCCGGCGCTGCCGTGACGAGCGTCCGGATTGAGGGTGTGCGACACGAGTTCTCATCGATCGAGGGTGTGACCGAAGATGTCACCGACATCATCCTCAACCTGAAGGGGATCGTCTGCCGGATGCACTCCGACGCGACCGAGGTTGAAGCGCCGCTCGTAGTCACCGG
>WLNV01000135.1 GCA_009699615.1 Actinomycetota bacterium | reverse complement strand
CGCCAGAGCGAACTTGCCCGGACTGCCGATCTCTCGAGGAGCACGGCACACAACATGCTCCACACGCTTGAGCATCTCGGGTACGTCCAGCGCGATGACACGACGAGGCTCTATCGACTTGGCGCCGCTCTAGTTCCTCTCGGACAGGCTGCGGCACAGACGACGCGGGCAGCCGAAGTTGCCGGCGAACGCATCCCGGCGCTTGCCGCCGAGGTGGGACTCTCGTTTGCCTTGGCTCAGGTCACCAGCCTCGATGAAGCCGTGATTATTGACCGAGCCTACGCTCCCTCAGGCCTTCATGTGGGGATCACGCTGGGTGACCGGTACGGCCTGTTCGATGGGGCGATCGGTAAGTGCATGCTCGCCGCCCTCGAACCAGACGAGGCCGATCAACTGATCAAGCAAAGCGACCTCGCACCGCGGACGGAAGCGACAATCACCCGCCCGAAAGAGCTGTCGCGCGAAGTCCGCCTCGTTCGTGGACGTGGATGGGCATCAAGTGTCAAGGAGTTCAACGAGAACCACGCCGTCGCGGCTGGGATTTGGGGATCGGAGGGCCGCATGGAATTGGTTCTGCTGGCGCTCGGTTTTCCCGCTCAGCTCGGACCGAAGCAGATCCCCAGCGTGGGTTCATTACTGAGAGAGACCGCAGATGCCATTACTGAGGCATGTGGCGGAGAGCCAACCGATCGGGTGCGTCAAGTACCCACAACTAACGGCCCCTCGAGGGCCAAAGGGAGTAAGACCGCATGAGCGACCAAAGAGAAGTTGACCTCGTAATCACCGGCGGAACGGTTGTTACACCGTCCGGCCCGCGCCGCGCCGGCATCGCCGTCAACGGCGGCCAAATCGTCGCGATCGCCGATGACGCGCTGTTGCCGCCAGCGCGCAAGACCTATGACGCCAAGGGCCTCCACATCATCCCGGGTCTTGTCGATACCGAGTGTCACCCGGGTTGCTACGTGCCGCTCAGGGAAGACCTTGCAAGCGAAAGTCGCGCAGCGGTCACCGCTGGGGTAACAACATGGGGCATCCATGCACCTTCTACGCGGATGGGCCATCCGGAGTGGGCTGAATTCGTCAACAAGGAGGACGTGATCTCTTTCCATGAAGTGATCGACTACTTCACGGGAATCGTCGAGGACGTATCGGCCGTTGACACATTCGTGACGTACATGCTGGAGACCGACCAGCAGGCCAAGGAAATCCCCGAGTACGCCCGCGACCACGGCGTAACCAGCTTCAAGCTCTACCTGCAGGCAATGAGCCCTGAAGCTGAACCCAACTGGCCTGGTCGACGTGCCGGGCTTGGCGCCGGCTTCGACGACGGCGTCGTCTACCAGACGATGGAGAACACGGCTGCGCTCGGGTACCCGGGAATCGTCCTGATGCACTGCGAGAACTGGGAGATCGCTCGCGTCTTCGACGAGCGCCTTCGCTCCGAGGGTCGGACCGACTGGGCAACCTGGTCGGATCGTTCTCCTCACTTCCTCGAGGCTCAGCATGTGCGCCAGTACGGCCACTTCGCCGAGCATCTTGACTGCCCGATCTACATCCAGCATGCGACGACGCCCGAGACCTACCGCGAGATTCTCGAGCTGCGCGGCCGTGGCGTGACCGTTCATGCACAGACCGGGCCGCACTGGCTCGAGTTCGGCAAGGAAGAGCACAACGCGTGGCGGATCAACGTTCCGTTGCGCTCACGAGAGAACAATCCGAACATCTGGAAGGCGCTTGCCGATGACGTCATCAACGCGGTCGGCTCCGACCACGTCACGCCGTTCGGGGACTCTGATTACGACTCCTGTTACAACGACAACATCTGGGAGCTGAAGACCGGTTTCACGAGCCGCGTCGAGATGTTGCTCCCGGTACTGCTGGAGGGCGTCTACCAGAAGAAGATCTCGCTCACGAGAATGATCGAAGTGGCCTGCGAAACGCCGGCCAAGATCTTCGGTCTCTACCCGAAGAAGGGCGCGATTGAGGTTGGCTCCGACGCCGACCTCGTGCTGATCGACCTCGACAAGACCGTGCGCGTGGACAACTCGATGCTGCTGACCCGCACGGGCTGGACAGCGCTGGAAGGCCACACAATGCACGGCTGGAACGTCGCCACATTCCTGCGCGGCAAGCAGATGTCGCGCTGGGAAGACGGCGCTCCGGGCCCCGAGTTCATTGGCGATGCCGACGGTGAGTACCTGCGCCGCGTGCCGGGCCGTGATCTGGTTGACGTCAGCCTTCCATCGGGGGACTGAGATGGCAGTCTGGGACGACGTACTACCCGAGATTGACCGCCAGGTATTCGAGGCCGCCGGTTGGGGCAAGGACGCCGGTTACGGCGAGCGGCCGGTGCTGCTCGTCGTCGACGTCATCTACAACTTCGTAGGCGACAAGCCGGAGCCGATCCTTGAGTCGATCAAGCGCTGGCGCTACTCGTGTGGCGAGCGCGGTTGGGAGGGCGTGAAGCACCTCGCCCGCCTGATCGAGGCAGCCCACGAGCAGGAGGTGCCGGTCTTCTATACAGGGATGGACCGCCGCCCGGACGGCTTTGACCAAGGAGCATGGAACTGGAAGAGCTACCGCTCGGGCGATGCATCGGACGTTAAGGGGTCGCTGGGCAACGACGTCGTCGCTGAGATCGCTCCGCAACCGCAGGACGTGTACTTCGTCAAAGACAAGCCGAGCTCATTTCTCGGCACGCCGCTGCTGAGCTACCTCAACTACCTCAACGCAGACACTGTGATCACAACCGGAACGACGACCAGTGGCTGCGTCAGAGCGACCGCCGTTGACGCCGCCCAGTACAACTTCCACTCGATCGTCCCCGAGGAGTGCACTTGGGATCGCGGCGAGCTGACTCACAAGGTCAACCTCTTTGACATCCAGATGAAGTACGGCGATGTTAAGACGACCGACGAGGTAATCGAGTATCTGCGCTCGTTGCCGAAGCGGCCGTGCGGCGAGAATACGCCGACCGGCAAAGCCAACTACACGGAAGAGGGCGACGGATGAGCCTCACTATTCGGAAGGTCGTTACCTACAGCGAAGAGATTCGCATCGACGGCGCGCGCGCGGGAGACGCACCGCTACGAAAGGCGGCGGCTGCTGCTGTCGTGACAAATCCTTACGCCGGGAAGCCCTTCTCGGAGGATCTCTCAGAGATCATCGACAACAGCGCCGAGCTAGGAAAGCTGCTTGGTGAAGCCGCCGCCGCAGCGATCGGCGTTCCGGTCGAGAGCTACGGCAAGGCGTCGCTTGTCGGCACGGCTGGGGAGCAGGAGCACGCAGTAGCGATCAAGACGAGCGTCTTTGGCGATGCCTTCCGCGAGGCGATTGGCGGCGCCACGGCTTGGCTGCCGTCGGTCTCCAAGCGCTGCGCTCCAGGAGCCAGTGTCGATGTGCCGCTTTGTTACAAGGACGAGGTTTGGGTTCGCTCGCACTACGACGCGGTCACGATGACGATCGCCGACGCGCCGGCCCCGGATGAGATCGTGCTCGTAGTCGCAGTCGCCTCAGGCGGACGGCTCCACGAGCGGCTCGGCGGCAAGACCGTTGAAGAGGCACGTGCCAGCGAGTAGTTCAAATAGCGAGCTGTTGAGCATCGTGGGCTGCGACGTGCTGCGGCCCGACGGCTCTGTCTCAGAGGGCGCTGGCCTGTGGATCGAGGACGGACTGATTGTCGATGCCCCGGCCGATCCGGGCGAGCAGTTCGAGCAGATCGACGGGGATGGGTTGTTGGCAGTCCCAGGGCTGGTCAACGCTCACAGCCATTCGCCGGAGGCCTGCCTGCGAGGGATCGGTGAAGGGCTGACGCTCGAGCCGTGGTTGATCATGATGTTCGCGTCGAGCGGCCCGTACAGCGAACAGGACCACTACGACTGCGCACTCGCTTCGGCCGCTGAGATGCTGCGCGCAGGAGTCACGACGGTCGTTGATCACCTCTGGATGACGCCGCCAAGCGGCGCCGCGATCGATGGCGCAATGAGGGCCTACCGCGACGCGGGGATCCGAGCGACCATCGCCCCGCTGATGGGCGACCGCGATTACACGGAGGAGCTCGCCGCCTCGGTCGGCATCGATCTCGGTGACGCCTCAATAGCCGCACAGATCAAGCTGCTCCCCGCCGACGAGCTGATCGAGATACTCAGCGGTGCGTTTGATCGCTGGCACGGTGCTGAGGGCGGTCGCCTGAGGATCTTGGCTGGCCCGAGCGGAATTCAGTGGGCCTCGGACGAGCTGTTGGAGGGACTCGCCGCGACAGCGCGGGCGAACGGCAGCGGGATTCACGTTCACCTTCTTGAAACCTTTGTGCAGGATGCGAGCTGCCGACTGCGCTTCGGTCGCAGCACCGTCGCAGCGCTCGACGAGCTCGGCATCCTTGGCCCCGATTGCTCTTTCCCGCACAGCGTTTGGCTGGACGACGATGAGGTCGCCCTGATCGCAGATCGTGGTGCAGTCGTCGTCCACAACCCTGCCGCCAATCAACGGCTTGGTTCAGGCCGGGCGCCGATCGCAGCATTGCTCGATGCCGGTGCGACTGTTGCGCTGGGCACCGATGGCGCAGCCTCGTCGGACAACCACGATCTTTGGGATTGCGCCAAGCTCGCAGCGCTCATTCATACAGATGGCGCCAGTTGGGTAGACAGTGACCAGGTGTTCGCGATGGCAACCGTCGGCGGCGCGGCCGTCGCCGGTGGCCCGGCGCTGCTCGGACGGCTTGAGGTTGGCGCCCCGGCCGACATCGTCTTGATTGAGCGCGACAGCCTCTGGCTGTCCGGAGCTCAGAAGATCGTCGCAAGTCTCGTCCTCTCCAACGGAGGTAGGGGAATTCGCCACGTACTCGTCGGCGGTCGGCCCGTCCTGCGTGACGGCGAACTGACCCTCGCCGACGAGCAGCAGACGATCAACAAACTTCGTGAACAGACCGAGGCGCGGCGCGAAAGCGTTGCAAATCCGTCTGATCGCACGCGAGATGCGATGCGTCACATGGAGCAGGTCCGGGCTGCCGTAGCCGGGTCGGGGGCCAAGGATGGCAAGGCCATGCAGTTTGTGGGTTTAGCAGGAAGGGCCTAGTCGGGAAGGCGGAGAGTCTGCCGCCTACCCGGTGAAGAGGGGCCCGCGGGACTAGATGTTGGGAACAAACAATCAATGAGGGGGAACAGATGAGAGGACTAAAGGGCTTCACCGCCCTGGGACTGGCAGCCGTAGCGGCAGTTGGCG